>JBILKC010000152.1:0-7035 GCA_044376885.1 Hylemonella sp.
AGCCAAATCCAGTACAGAAAGCCCAGTTTCCTTGATCTCGTTCATTTGATCATTGGATAACGCCAGAAGCGCTTTCGAACTACGGTCCATGCCAGAAGTAGTCTGAATCACCTTGGACGCGCTAGTGTGGACATGACCCACCAGTATCCTTAGTTCCTCTACGGTGGCGTTGACTGAGTTCGCTATGGGGCCGGTAAAGTCTTCAGCCACAGTGGCTTGTTGCATCAGGTCGCCTTTAGCCACAACTTGAAGCGCATTCATGAGTCTCGAAACAGCAGCTTGGTTCGTAGCCTTAACGCGTTTGGCCTCTAGTGCATGACGCTGAGCATCCAGTCGATGGGTCTCGGCCAATGTCTGACGTGTGTAGCCGTCCTGAATATGGAGAAAAGCCAATCCGACTGCAAACGTCAGTGCAAACAAAGCAAGCACATTGAGGGCGATCTGTATCAAGAAACCCAAGCCCGATGTCAAGGCCAGTTGCCGCTGTAATTCCTGCAGATCACGACGCAGTGGTTCGCTGTCAGCAAGGATTGCATCCTGGGCTTCGCGAGCAGCACCCAAGCCCGGCAGATTTGTTGAAATAGCGTCCGTCTGGATTCGCGTTTGTTCAAAAAGTTTGATCAAAGCCGTTAACTGTTCCCGCGTTTGCGGATCGCGTGAAATAGACAAACGTAGCTCGGAGTTTCCGTCCAGCAGTCCCTGCGCAATTTCAAGAGACGATTTGAGATCCTTGTCCAGCAAGGACAGGACCTGAGGGTTCACACCTTCTGCGGTGAAGTAATCACTGGCGGATTTACCGATTCGCTGGGATAGCATCGCCAACTGGCCAACCGCCAAAACCTCTGAGGCTGGCGCATTTTGTTGCAGCTTGAGGGAAGATAATGCCTCTGCGCTATCGAGCAAGCTGGAAGACTGTCGATTAATCTGACGAAGTGAAGCTACACCCTGTACCAGTGCCTTTTGTTGAGCCAACACCATCGCTGCATTTTTCTCGGTCCTGAGCATCAACGGCATGATTTTTTCAAGCTTAGGCTGGAGATGATCTGCAAGCGCAGCCAATTTCAGATCGTCATCACCACTTTTCAAGCCTCTGAGCGTTTTTGCCAAAGCACCCGTGCTGTCAGAAACCTCAGGAAATGCCTGGCTTACGCCCAGCACAGCCTGCGAAACGGACTTGGCTAGCCTTTGCGACTGCATCAGCGATTGACCGGTTGCAGCGATCTGGTTGGCGACCTGGTTGGTACTGCTCAGGGCCTTAAAGGTCAGGCCGGCCATCAAAACCAGGGCCAGCCCCAACAAAACGTACAAAATGCGCTGATGCTGGCCAAAGGTACGCATACCCAGAACGGGCACGTAGATCAGGCTCAAGCGTGAGTCATGATCAGCATCCGTTGGCTTGCGAGCGAATAGGGATTTAAGCTTTTCGACAACGGACATGGTGACGCTCAAGGGCTTAAGCACTGATAGTCAAAAATTCAGCCGACCGGGACATCGTTTGCAAATTAATCTCCTGCCAATGTGCACCCGCTTCATCCTCGAACCGGGTACCGAAATATGCAGGAGCTCCCTCGATTGAAGGGGCTACTGCAGCAAAAGAGCCGGTGTTTCGCAAACCCGCAAGCCCATCCACGCACAAAGCACAGTTAACCTCCAGCAAGGAATTCAAGGTAACTAAGTTACTTCCGCGCCCGGGTTGGACAGATTGGGACGGGACATCGCGGGCATTTATGAATTGATCGAGGTCGATCATTCCAAACAGTCCGCCACGCAGATTCACGACACCTAAAAACCACACGGCAGTATAGGGAACCGGCTGAAAATCGGCCATGGGAAAGACCTCACCCAGCTGACCCAGGGGCAAGAGATAGTTGTGCTCTGGGGAGCGAATGGCAAGCCATGAAACAGACAAAACGTCGGTATTGGCTGAACGCAGGCGATTGTCTAGCCGCTCTTGCAGATCCCTGAGTGACTCAGTGTTTGCCATGGGTGAAAGACTTAGCCCAGATGAATTGACCGGTACCATCAATTCATCTGGGCTACGACCACTAAATTTGAACCATTTCGAAATCTTCCTTACGGGCACCGCATTCTGGGCAAGTCCAGTTCATGGGAACGTCAGCCCAAAGGGTGCCGGGGGCAATGCCATGCTCAGGAGCACCGACGGCCTCATCGTAAATCCAGCCACAAATCAAACACATCCAAGTTTTGTTTTCAATCACAGTGCACAAGGCCTTCGAATAGAATAAAGTTATTGTATAGATGCCATGTCATTGATTTTTCAATCGCTCACAGCACGTTACGATATTCTGCCTGATGACAGCAACGTGTCCGCCTATGCAAACGCAACCCCAACCCGACACCGACTCAGACGCTGATCATCCAGCCTGCGTGATGGTCTTCAATGCCAACGACCCCAGCGGCGCTGGTGGCTTGTCGGCTGATATCACCGCCACAGCCTCTGTAGGTGCTCACGCCATGCCGGTTGTTACTGGCACCTATGTACGTGATACATCCGGGATTGTTGAGCATTTCGCTCTCGACGAGGAGGCGGTCTCAGAACAGGCACGAACCCTGTTGGAAGACGTGTCAATTCAGGTTTTCAAAGTTGGGTTTGCAGGCACTCCGGAAAACCTCAGTGCGATTGCCGAGATTGCATCTGACTATGCGGATGTGCCTTTGATTGCCTACATGCCCAGCCTGTCTTGGTGGAATGAAGTGCAGATAGACCTCTACCTTGATGCCTTCAGGGAGCTGCTGTTACCCCAAACCACAGTTTTGGTGGGAAACCACAGCACCCTGTGGAGATGGCTTTTGCCCGATTGGAAATCAGAAAAAAGCCCTACGGCGCGAGACATAGCACGTGCTGCCGAAGAACTCGGCGTGCCTTATACGCTGGTCACAGGCATTCCAGCAGCGGACCAGTTTATTGACAATGTGCTTTCTTCACCGCAAGCAGTTGTAGGCAGCGAAAAGTTTGAACGATTTGAAGCCGTTTTTTCTGGTACCGGCGACACGCTTTCTGCCGCATTGGCGGCCTTGATCGCCAGTGGCAGTGACCTGCCTGGGGCTTTTTCTGAAGCGCTTAGCTACCTCGACAGGTGCCTGCACGGTGGCTTCAGGCCCGGGATGGGCAACGTCATACCCGATCGCCTTTTCTGGGCGCAGCCAGCCGAAGGTGCTGAATTTGACACCGATGAGGCTGAACTTGAGTCTTCCAATTTTGACCCTTCCTTCCAATTACCACCCCATGACACTCAGCACTGACAACAACGAACTCCTTTTTGAACGCGCTAAAAAGGTTATTCCCGGCGGCGTGAATTCTCCTGTGCGTGCTTTTCGTGCCGTCGGGGGAACGCCGCGCTTTGTGAAAAAAGCGAATGGTGCCTACTTCTGGGACGCGAATGGTAAAAAATACATTGATTACATAGGATCCTGGGGACCGATGATTCTTGGCCATGGACACCCCGCCGTGGTCGAAGCGGTTCAAAAAGCCGTCTTGGAAGGCTTTTCGTATGGTGCGCCGACAGAGCGCGAAATCGAACTGGCCGAAGAAATACTCAAGCATGTTCCGTCCATGGACATGGTGCGGCTGGTCAGTTCCGGGACCGAAGCCGGCATGAGCGCCATCCGCCTGGCACGCGGTGCCACAGGCCGCAGCAAAATCATCAAGTTTGAAGGCTGCTATCACGGACATGCAGATGCATTGCTGGTCAAGGCGGGTTCCGGCCTGGCCACATTTGGCAATCCAACCAGCGCGGGCGTTCCCCCAGAGGTGGTTCAGCACACCCTGGTGATTGAATACAACAACGTGGCACAGCTGGAAGAAGCCTTTGCCCTTCACGGCAAGGAAACTGCCTGCCTGATGATCGAGCCCATTGCTGGCAACATGAATTTCGTCCGTGCATCCGTCCCTTTCATGAAACGCTGCCGCGAGTTGTGCTCGGAACATGGCACCTTGCTGGTGTTTGATGAGGTCATGACCGGATTTCGCGTTGCATTGGGCAGTGCTCAAAGCGTCTATGCAAAAAGTATCCCCGGCTTCAAGCCCGACATCACGGTATTGGGCAAGGTGATCGGCGGCGGCATGCCCCTGGCCGCCTTTGGTGGAGCGCGGCACATCATGGAATTGATGGCACCACTGGGTCCGGTGTATCAGGCCGGCACACTGTCCGGCAACCCGGTAGCCACGGCCTGCGGACTGGCCACGCTCAAGGAAATTGGCAAGCCTGGTTTTTTCGATGCTCTGGGTGCCAAGACGCAATCCTTGATCACGGGCCTGAAAGGCGCTGCTGACCAGGCGGGTGTGCCTTTTTGCGGAGACAGTGAAGGCGGCATGTTCGGTTTCTTCCTGTTCAAGGACTTGCCGCAAAACTACGCCACCGTCATGACCACCGACAACAAACGCTTCAACACCCTGTTCCACGGACTTCTGGACCGGGGTGTGTATATTGCTCCGGCGCTGTACGAAGCTGGTTTTGTGAGCGCAGCTCATACTGATGATGACATAGCCGAGACGATAGCTGCTGCGGGTGAGGCATTTCAACTGCTACAAAAACTGTAGCATGTTTTGCCCTTTCTATCAGGGTTTTTAGGCTATTTTTTCTTAGTTTCAGTTTTTTTAGCGACCACCTCGCGGGCGGCGGGCGGCACCGCTTGCGGACTCCGGCTCACGCTCGCGGGCGGGTGTTTTGGTTTGCACAGCATGTTGCGTCAACGCCGTGTTTGACTCGCCTGCTCTGTGGCAACCGCGAATGGAGCCTGCGCTCGCAATCAGTGCCGCCCGCCTTTGCGCAGAGCCTTTTCAATCGTATCGTTAAACTGCACACCGAAACCAGTACAGATTACTACGAGTATGAATATTCAATTTGAAGCAACCCGTTCCTTCTGTTACCAATTTGGGCGGTACACCGTCCTTGCCGAAGTTCAGCAAATGCCCGAAGTAACCAGCGGCGCAGATTTCAGACTTACAGACTTGGCGCAGCGTGTTATCGAAAAGTACCTAACCCTCGATCAACAACAGGTCAAGGTAAAGAAAGCGCAATCAGACCGACTGGAATCCATTCACTCGATCATTAAGTTCTTCGTTTCTTTCTTAGCAAAGGAACAAGATGTTTTTGTCAAAGTTGGGGAGGGTGTGTACCGCGCCAAAACAGCCGAAGATATATCGGATGTTGAACTGGAAGAATCAGCACTGGCCGATGGGGATGAGGTTGCCGCCGAATATGAAGGTTGGATTTACGCCTTCAGTTTTCCTGCCCTAATTCGCGAAAATGCTGCCTTTCCAATAAAAATTGGAAAAACGATCGGTAATGTTGATGAGCGCGTTGCACAGCAATGCAAGGGTTCGGCATCCTTCGACAATCCTGTCATCCTCGGCAGATGGCAAGTTAATCGAGTTGGCCCCACAGAACTGGCAACACACAATGTGCTTAAAGCTCGAGGGAAATGGCGAGAAAATGTGCCAGGGGTTGAATGGTTCGACACGACCATTGCCGAAGTGCAATCCATCCTCGCCTTTGTCGGCCAAACCTAGCAATCCCCGTAACCAATACTTCACCAGGCTGTCTGACCGGGTGTCCCTTCGTCGGCCCCATTCGCGGTTGCCACAGAGTCTGCGTGCCAACCTCCGCGTTAACGCAATAACCCAAGCAAGTCAGCCCATCCGCCCGCGAGCGTGGGCCAGAGACGGGATACCCGGTCAGACAGCCCCGCCCACATCTAGGCAATCAGTGCCTGAAATGTCGCACGCCACTGAACACCATGGCCACACCACGCTCGTTGGCAGCGGCAATCACCTCGTCATCGCGCATAGAGCCACCGGGCTGGATGATGCAGGTAGCACCCGCATCAACCACCACATCCAGGCCGTCCCGAAACGGGAAAAAAGCATCGCTGGCGACCACGGTACCGGCCAGTGACAGCTTCGCGTGACCGGCCTTGATACTGGCGATCCGGGCAGAGTCCAGCCGGCTCATCTGTCCTGCGCCAACACCCATGGTCATACCTTGCTTGCAAAAAACGATGGCATTGCTTTTGACATACTTGGCCACTTTCCAGGCAAACAGCAAGTCTTGCAGCTCCTCTGGAGAGGGCTGCCTGGCTGTCACCACTTTCAGGTCCGCCAGTGACAACTCGTGGTTGTCGGCGGTCTGCATCAGCAGACCGGAGCCCACTCGCTTGATATCCATGGCGTTACGGCGCTGTGGCCCTGGCGGCAAATCAATCTGCAAAATCCGCACATTGACTTTGGAGTTGAACACCGCCAGCGCCTGCGGGGTGTAGCCGGGCGCCATCAGAACCTCGACAAATTGCTTCGAAATTTGTAGCGCACCAGCCTCATCCAGTATGGTGTTAAGGGCAATAATTCCCCCAAAAGCTGAGGTGGGATCGGTGCTGAAGGCCTTGTTGTAGGCTTGCAGTGCATCAACGCCCAGGGCAACTCCACAGGGGTTGGCGTGCTTGACAATCACACAGGCGGGTGTATCAAAGCTCTTGACACATTCCCAGGCGGCATCGGCATCGGCAATGTTGTTGTAACTCAGCTCTTTGCCCTGCAGTTGTTTGGCCGTGACCAGCGAGCCAGGAGCGGGATGAGTATCGCGGTAAAAAGCTGCCTGCTGGTGCGGGTTCTCGCCGTAACGCAGGTCTTGCAGTTTGGCAAAACGCCCGTTGCTCTGGCCTGGAAACAAGTCCAACGCAGGCTGCTCACCAGTGGCAAAACCCTGCCCAAACTGAACGGCTGACAAATAATCGCTGATGGCGCCATCGTATTGGCTGATCCGGTTAAAAGCTGCTACAGACAAATCAAAGCGGGTTTTATCAGACAACTTGCCGTGAGCCTTGAGCTCAGCAATGACCTGTGGGTACTGGGCAGCATCAGTCAGCACGCCAACGTCTTTCCAGTTTTTGGCCGCACTGCGAACCATCGCAGGGCCACCAATGTCAATGTTTTCAATCGCGTCGTCCAGCGTGCA
Source organism: Hylemonella sp. (assembly GCA_044376885.1). GTDB lineage: Bacteria > Pseudomonadota > Gammaproteobacteria > Burkholderiales > Burkholderiaceae_C > JBEIGE01. Next base: position 6,975 of record JBILKC010000152.1, read on the forward strand.
ACCGTCCTTGGCCACCGTGGCCTCAAAAGGATAAAGGTTGACCACCAGCAGATCGATGGTG
>JBILKC010000153.1:0-7034 GCA_044376885.1 Hylemonella sp.
GCTGGCGTCTTAACATCCACCGACAGGCCAAAGCGGTCCAGTAGTTGTGGACGCAACTCGCCCTCTTCGGGGTTGCCGCTGCCCACCAGTACAAAACGGGCAGGGTGGCGAACGCTCAAGCCTTCGCGCTCCACCACGTTCTCACCCGATGCAGCCACGTCAATCAGCAGGTCAACCAGATGGTCCTCCAGCAAATTAACCTCATCAATATAGAGAAATCCCCGGTTGGCGCGCGCCAGCAAGCCGGGCTCGAAGGCCTTGACTCCTTGGGACAGGGCCCGCTCCAGATCCAGCGCGCCAACCACGCGGTCCTCGGTGGCCCCCAGCGGCAGGTCGACAACGGGTACTGGAATCAAATGGCTTTTGGGGGCAGCTGCCGGGTTTTTATGGCGCAAGGCGGCACAGTCTTCGCAACGGCTGGCGCTGTCTGCCGGATCGCAGGCATAGCGGCACCCCACTACGGCGCGCATTTTGGGTAACAAAGCAGCCAGTGCCCTGACCGCCGTTGATTTGCCGGTACCCCGATCACCAAAAACCAGGATGCCGCCGATATGGGGGTCAATCGCTGCAATCAAAATTGCCAGCTTCATTTCGTCCTGACCAACAATTGCAGAAAAGGGAAATGCGAGAGCCATGTCTTGGTGTGCAATCTTAGTGTTACAGGGTTAAAAACGACCCTGAATAGTACACGCCGATTTTCTTAGGAGTCTAGTTGCAGCTATTGTACGAAGAGGCCAAGTCCGTCTGATGGGTCTCGATTGATCTAACAGCAACCTCAATCCTGCGAAACGATTTGCAAAACCGCTAAAAACCGCTTAATGAGCCGCTTACAATTGCGCCTTTCATCGGGTCGTTAGCTCAGTTGGTTAGAGCAGAGGACTCATAATCCTTTGGTCGTTGGTTCAAGTCCAACACGACCCACCATGAAATGGTGATAAGATCCACCGCCACAAGCGGCTGTAGCTCAGTTGGATAGAGTACTTGGCTACGAACCAAGGGGTCGTGGGTTCAATTCCTGCCAGCCGCACCATATAGAACAAGGACTTAGCGTCGAAAGACACTAAGTCCTTTCTTCTTTCCGGCTTCTGACTGCGCTCTGGTGTCTTCACGGTTTTTCATGCGAATCAGTAAAACCAGAGCCTCATGGCAAAAATTCGAATTGCATCTTCTTGACGTGCCCGACAAAGTAGGCCTTGCGCCCTGCGGGCCGTATCCAGGCGGCTTCACCGGTTTGCGGTATCAGCATGCCATCCACCGGCTGGTAGTCAGACAGGCGGCAATCCCAGGGCAGCATCACCATAACCCCGTCCTTGCCCACACCGCAGCCGCGTGCTTCGGCGCGTACCGAGGCGATGAGGCCGAGCGGGTTGAAGCGAAACAGCAGGGTCAATGTGATAGGGCCATCAGTCATGGAGGCGCTCGCTGAATGGCTATCCACTGCCCGCCACTGCACTCCCTGGCTCGGGAGCAGCGCCGTGGGATACCAGGCGGCTTCGGCAAAGTAGCGCATGAACTCGCCTCGGGCAATCTCACCGTCGCCCTGTGAGTCGGCTACCGTCAACCACCCCAGCACTTTCGCCATCAACCGGCCCCGGCCAGCTATGTAACTGTCTTCCACGTACGCCGGCACGCCCGGAAACACCATCACCTGTGCATCCCACAAGAAACCAGGACTTTGTGTATCCACCCGTTGGTGCGATGTAAACGGCTTGAACTGTTCAGCACTTGCGGACAAATTCATGGTGCCGGTCATCGCGATGGTCGCCGCAGCAATGATGGGCTGTCCGTCCCTCAACACCGCTCGGAAGTAGCGCTGCACCGGCAAGGGCAGTCCGTCGATTTCGCGAGCGTTGTATCGCGCAGGCGATAGCAGCCTACCCCTTGCATCCACACGGCCCGATTCAAGCACATGGGTGTGAGTGCGCACCAGCGCCACCCAACGGCTCTTACCCGCCACGCGCAGGCCCAAAGCAATGGCGATCAGTGCCACAAGCGCCACACCTAACCACAAGGTAATGCTGTATTGGTTAAGAGCTGGTTCCATGCTCTGGAGCCTAGGGGAAGGTCTTGCTGCGGTCTGTTCGCTGATGCACCCGAGCCGACGAATGCAGGCGGTGCGCTACCGAACTGAGTTTGTTCATCGTGTACCCTATAGTGAGCGATGAACCCTGCGACCATGATCACTCGCCGACGCTTTAGCCTTGCAGCGCCTGCCTTGTTGGGTGGCGGACTCGCTGTTTCTGGGTGTTCAGCACAAATGTGGGCTTCCGACTACGAAGCGAAAGCAACACAAACCTGGCGATCCGGCCCCGTTTTGAACCTTGAGGGCGCGGCACGTCTGAGCGAACTGGTTCGATATGCCACGCTGGCTCCATCCAGCCACAACACGCAATGCTGGAAATTCAGGGTTGAAGACAAGGCCATCACCATCCTGCCTGACCTCTCCCGGAGGTGCCCTGCCGTAGACCCGGACGAGCACCACTTGTTCGTGTCTTTGGGCTGTGCGAGCGAAAACCTGGTCCTCGCGGCACTGGCCCACGGACTTCAGGCAGAGGCCACATTTGATGCCAGCAGGGATGGCATCCGGTTCAGGTTAACGCCCACACCAGCGCAGGTTTCGCCGTTGTTTCAGGCCATCCCGTCGCGCCAGTGCACGCGGAGTGACTATGATGGAAAAGCCTTGTCCAGCGCAGAACTGGACTTGCTGGAGCGTGCGGGCTCCTCGGACACCGTGCGCGTGCAGCTGCTGACCGAAGCTACGGTGATGGGCAGGGTGCTCGACCTTGTCGTCCAGTCCAACACCGCCCAGATGGCCGATCCGGCATTTGTGAATGAACTCAAAACCTGGATTCGCTTCAATGGCACCGAAGCGGTGCGTACCGGAGATGGCTTGTTCAGCCTCACCACCGGCAACCCCGCCATCCCCACCTGGCTGGGCCAACTGGCCTTTGGCATGTTCTACAAACCCAAGGGGGAGAACGACAAGATTGTGCGCCAGATTCGCAGCTCGGCAGGTATTGCAGTGTTCACAGGCCAATCGGCAGACAAGGCAAGTTGGGTCGAGGTGGGGCGTTGTTACGAGCGCTTTGCGCTGCAAGCCGCCGCCTTGGGTATCCGTAACGCGTTTCTGAACCAGCCGGTTGAAGTGCAATCCCTGCGACCAGCATTTGCCTCTGCGCTGGGCCTTGGCGACCAGCGGCCTGATCTGGTGGTGCGATTTGGTCGGGGGCCGCGCATGCCGTCGTCTTTGAGGCGGCCCGTACAGGCCGTGCTGGTTTGAGCCTCAAAAATGGGACCCACAAGACCCAGAGGATCAAAAGGATTGTGCTTCTTCTTGTAGCCCTGTTGATTCATTGAATGAATGGTCTCGGAGAACCTGTGCGCCAAGGCCTGCATGGCTTTGCGCAAGTTCTAGAGCCGCTCCATCAGCGCAAGACAGACATCCTGGTCCCAGAGGTCCGGATTCAGAGCCTGATAGGCTGATTCAAATCAAGGGTCATCTGAGGTCAAACAGCTCTTCATGAAAATGATTCCTGGCCAGCCCCCATTTGGCAAAGTCTTGTTGTAAGGAACGCCCAAAAGCCTTAGGGCCGCAAAACCAGATATCCCCGGTCTGCCAGTTCGGGACGAGCTCGCAAATGCGTTTCGCTGTCAGTCGACCATCTTTGGCTTCTTCTATGACATGCAAAGTCACACCGGCTTCTCGGGCCATAACCCTGAGTTGGCGGATGGCCAGGTTGTAGGCGGAGGCCGTCGCATAAAAAAGGTCAACGGGTTCTTTAGAGCCATTGACTTTCAACTCATCGAGCCTTGCTAGAAAAGGGGTAATGCCGATGCCACCGCCTACCCAGATCTGGCGTTGGTGCGAGTCGTTGAAGTTGAACTGGCCATAAGGTCCTTCAATCGTCACCGGGTCGCCCGGCTTCAAGTGCCGGGGTAGCGTGCGGGTGTAGTCACCCAGGTCTTTGATCAAGAATTTCATTTGTCCGTCATCCGACCATGCTGATGAGGTGGTGAAAGGGTGCGCGCCTTCATGGGTGTCAAAGGTCACAAACCCAAACTGTCCGCTGGCATGACCTGGCCAGTGCCCCTTGATTTGTACGGCTACTTCCAGAACCCGCACCGGCGCATGGAAGGTTACGCTCTCGACGATGCCCAACGTCCTTCGGCTCAAGCCTATGCGCCGAAGCAAAATGACAAACGCCGTAAAGCTTCCACCCAACATTAAGAATCCAATGACTGGGCCCAGCAGTGCGTCCCAATAAACTGGCTTCATCAGCACCACGGAGTGATACACCAAGACCAGATAGGTCACAGCCAAAAGGCGATGGGTTTTGAAAAAAAGACGGTATGGAAACCACTTCACCAGGGCCAGCACAATCAGCATCACGGCTGTGTAATAGGCCCACTCGCCCAAACCTTCTGCAAGTCCATGTTGGCTCTGCAACCACCGCAACACAGGCTCAGTCGGTGCTGGTGCGCGAATGCGCGCTGAGCGCTCCAGCCAGCCCAGCTCAATCAGCCAGCCCGGGAACTGCGTCAGCAGCCAGTGCAGCGTGGCCAAGGTCAAGGCGGTAATGCCCAGCCACCTGTGTAGCCGGTACATCTTGTCCAGTCCGCCAAAGAAAGGCTCCAACCGCGCAGGACGGACGGCCAGCATTAAAGCCAGGCTCATGGCTGCAATACCCAATGCACCCGTCAGGTTGATGAGCGAACTTCGCCAACTAGCAAAATCCGAAGGTATTTCCACCCACAAATCCGCCCGCCACCACAAAGCAAACAGCCCGAGTAGCAAGAACCAAAAGCTCAGTTTGATTGATTTCATCGATTTCCCGACACTGAGCGCAACACGTTCGCACCACCCGGACGAGCAAAGCGTCTCGACCCAGGCATCGTGACGGATTTGGCCAGATCACTCTGTGCGTTGACGTACTTTGACCCTTCTGCATTTCCCGCTGCACAGTTCTCTGGTGTATTTGCTCAACACAACCAGACGATGTGTTCAGCATAGAGGTTGTTGACCTGGTTAGCCGGGGTTTTCCGGTGACCAACCAGTAACCGACGCACTCACCAGCCAGCTGCCGTCGCCGCGCAACGCCAGCGTGTGGTCATGGTGCTTGGCGATGGATTGGTGGTGACTGACACTGATGGGCGTGATCGACAAGCCTGCCAGCTGGGCGTAAAGCTGCTCTTCGTTGGCGGCATCCAGCGCGCTGGTCGATTCATCGAGCAACAGGTAGCGCGGGCGGGCAATGAGTGCACGCGCAAAAGCCAGGCGCTGTTGTTCGCCCACAGAAAGCACCCGGGCCCAGTCCAGCTCGGTGCTCAGGCCACCGCTGCGTTGCGCCAGAGTCGGCAGATTCACGCACCGAAGCCATTGCAGCAAATCCTTGTCCGAGATGACCCGGCCGGTTTGTGGATAGGTTAGCTGGCAGCGCAGATCGCCCAGGGGCAGGTAAGGCTGCTGGGGGAGGAACAGCATGTCTGTGCCTGAAGGCCTGGTCACCACACCGCTGCCGCTGACCCACAAACCAGCGATCACCCGCAAGAGGGAGCTTTTGCCGGCGCCACTGGGCCCAACGATCATCAAACCCGCACCATGCGGCACCCTTAGGGTTAAGGCTTTTACCAGCAACTGTTCATGGTTCGGCGTGAAGACGGTGACTTCCGAAAGGGCCAGTACATTGCCCGTCGTGGTTTTGATGCTGGCTTGGGTATCCGCTGGGCCTGCAGCTATGTCGTCCAAAGCGTGCGAGAAGGCATGCAGCCGGTCTATGCCCGCAGAGAAGCGGCTCAGTCCCTCAAAGTTCTGCACGATCACAGTCAGCGCGCTCAGGATGGCCGCGAAAGCACCTGCCGCCTGAATGGCGCGGCCCACCTCCAGCGTTCCGGTCAGAACATCGTTGGCGATGATGACCGTAGGCAACATCATGGTTAAAAAGATGTGGCTGTACTGCAAGAGGTTGAGCTTGAACTGCCAGCGAAGCACGCGCTGGGTGTTGGTATAGAGCGAGCCAAATACCCGCTGCAGAGCTGAGATTTCGCGTGCTTCCCCTGCATAAAAAGCAATGGGCTCGGCATGCTCGCGCACGCGCACCAGACTGAAACGGAAGTCGGCCTCGCGTTGCAATTGACGAAAGTTCAAGCCAATGAGGCGTTTGCCGAACACAGCACCGGTGAACACGGTGCTGACCAAGGCGTAACCGATCAAAAAGAACACCAGAGTGCGGGAGATAGTCCACAGTACGGCCGAAAATGCCACCAGATCAATGACCGAACCCAGGGCCACCATGGAGAAAAACAAAGAACGCTGGGTGAAGCTGTTGATGTCTTCCGCAATCCGCTGATCGGGGTTGTCAATGCTGCTACTTCCGAGCTGGTAGTAGGAGCGCTGACTAAAGTAGCGCTGCATGAAATAGTCGGTCAGCCAGCGCCGCCAGCGCAAGGCGAGCACGTCACGGACGTAGAAATACAGCGCGTAGATTGGAACTGCCACCACCAGAATGGTGGTGTAGATCCGGATAGAGGCCCAAAACCGCAAGGCGTCTCCAGCGGCCAGGGCCGAGGTGAATTCCCCCGTTTCCTGGTTGAAAAGAACACTAAAAGCCGTCTGTCCGAGCAACAACGCGACCAGCAGCGCAAACATGCCCCAGGCCGAACCGGCTTCGCTGGATGCCCAGTACGGCCGAGCAATGGCGACGAATCTCAGCCAAAGGCGTGTGTTGAATCCTGGTGTCTCTTCGCTGGTCATGGGTGCCCTGAACTCAATAGTGACGTTCAGGTTATAGACGGCAGGGCGCTGCCAGTCTGTGTGACAGACAACGTAAGCCCCTTCTACGCGCCAATGACTGGGCTGATCCACTGTCGCAGATGCCCAACGCCGTCAACCGCCATGCTGTGCGGAATCTTGCGGCCCATTTGCCCCGGGTTTTATCCGCAACTTGACGGCGGCCTTGTCCTTGAGCTTGCTGTCCGGGTAAACAATGACCTGGGCCCCCACCGTCAAACCCTCTTTGACACAGGCGCTCACGCCA
>JBILKC010000008.1:0-21615 GCA_044376885.1 Hylemonella sp.
AGCCTCCCATCACCGCCATGGTGCTCGCCGCAGGTCGTGGCGAGCGCATGCGCCCCCTGACCGACACCACGCCCAAGCCCTTGCTGCGGGTGCAGGGCAAGCCTTTGCTGCAGTGGCATGTCGACGCGCTGGCGCATGGCGGGTTCAACCGTATCGTCATCAACACCGCCTGGCTGGGGCAGCAGATCAGTGATTATTTTGGCCACCAGCCCTTGTGCAGCTTGAATACTTCGCTATCAATTTCATATAGCCATGAGGGGCTGGATTTTGGCGGTGCGTTGGAAACCGCAGGCGGCATTGCGCGGGCGTTGACGCAGTTGGATGATGCATTCTGGCTGCTGGCGGGCGATATTTTTGCCCCCGATTTTGCGTTTTCAGCAAGCGATGTTGCGCAGTTTATGGCCAGCGGGCACCTGGCCCATCTGTGGCTGGTTCCCAACCCCGAGCACAACCCGCAAGGCGACTTCGGCCTTGCGCCGGACCCGCATCACCCGGGCCGGCTGCTGGCCGTCAATCAAAACGCAACGCCAGAGGCAGACAAATACCCCCAGTACACCTACAGCACCATCGGCCTGTACCGGCGCGCCTTGTTCGAGCTGCCCTGGTGCAACATTCCCGGCGGTAACCCGCAAGGCACCGCGGCCAAACTGGCACCGCTGCTGCGCCGCGCCATGGATGCAGGTCGCGTGGGCGCTGAGTTGTACACCGGTGCCTGGACCGATGTGGGCACTCCGCAACGCCTGGCCGCGCTCAATGCAGCTCCAGGCCTCAGAATAGAGGCATGACTGACTTCACGATCTACGCCCAGCGCCGCGCGCGACTAGCCGCCCAGTTGGGCACGGGTGGCATTGCCATCATTCCCACCGCACCCGAGCGCACCCGCAACCGCGACAGCGAGTACCTGTTTCGCTTTGACAGTTATTTTTATTACCTGACCGGATTTACCGAGCCCAACGGCTGGCTGGTGCTCACGGGCGAGGGCCAGACTACGCTGTTTTGCAACCCGAAAGACGTGGAGCGCGAGATCTGGGACGGCTTCCGTCTGGGACCCGAGGCCGCACCGGCCAAGCTGGGTATGCACCAAGCCTTTGCGGTGGGCGAGCTCGACGAGCGGCTGCCCAAGCTGCTGGAAAACCGGCATGCCGTGTGGTACCCCTTTGCCCTTCACAGTGGCCTGGAGACGCGGGTTGACGGTTGGCTGCAAAAGGTGCGCGCCCGGGTACGCTTTGGTGCCTTATGCCCGGGCCAGCAGAACGACGTGTGCGCTTTGCTCGACGAGATGCGGCTGTTCAAGGACGCGCATGAGCTGGGCGTGATGAAAGCCGCCGCGCAAATCAGCGCCCAGGCGCATGTGCGTGCCATGCAGCGTTGCGCCGCCATGATCCGGGCCGGCAATGACGTGCGTGAATACCACCTGGATGCCGAGCTGCTGCATGCGTTTCGCCAGCATGGCTCTCAGTACCCGGCCTACAGCAGCATCGTGGCCGCGGGGGCCAATGCCTGTGTGTTGCACTACCGGGCCGACAAGGCCGAGGTTCGCAGTGGCCAGCTGGTGCTGATTGATGCCGGGTGCGAGCTCGACGGTTATGCCAGCGACATTACCCGCACGTTTCCGGCCAATGGCAGCTTCAGCGGGCCGCAACGCCTGCTGTATGACCTGGTGCTGGCCAGCCAGGAAGCGGCCGTGGCAGCCACCCGGCCTGGGGCGCGGTTTACGGACCCGCACGAGGCGGCCGTCAAGGTGCTGGCCCAGGGCATGCTGGATGTGGGACTGCTCAACCCCAACGAGGTCGGCCAGGTGGATGATGTGATTGAAAAGCGCCATTACTTTCGCCATTACATGCACCGCACCGGCCACTGGCTGGGGCTGGATGTGCACGACTGCGGCAGTTATGTGGAGCCGGGCGACAACGGGCAAACGAGTCAGCGGCGCGACCCTTTGAGTGGCGAGACCCTGACCGACCGGCCCAGCCGGGTACTGCGCCCGGGCATGGTGCTGACCATTGAACCGGGTTTGTATGTGCGCCCGGCCCAGGATGTGCCCCAAGAGTTCTGGGACATTGGCATCCGCATTGAAGACGATGCCGTGGTCACCGGAACCGGTTGCGAACTGATCAGCCGGGGTGTTCCCGTGAAAGCCGACGAGATTGAAGCGCTGATGCGGGCTTAAGCCGTGGAAGCGCTGCTCATGTCCACCGGCGTGGTGGCCTTGGCCGAAATTGGCGACAAGACACAACTGCTGGCCTTCCTGTTGGCGGCGCGCTTCAAAAAGCCGCTGCCCATCATTGCAGGGATTTTCTGCGCGACGGTGGTTAACCATGGCCTGGCTGGAGCGCTGGGTGCCTGGATCACCCACACCCTGAGCGGCGAAACCCTGCGCTGGGTGCTGGGGGTGTCCTTTATCGGCATGGCTATTTGGACGCTGATTCCGGACAAGATAGAAGATGAAGAAATGCAGGTGGCCAAGCGGCTGGGCGTATTTGGCGCCACCCTGATCACGTTTTTCCTGGCCGAGATGGGCGACAAAACCCAGATTGCCACAGTGGCCATGGCGGCCCAGTTTTCGTCACCGGTTCTGGTGGTGATCGGCACCACCTTGGGCATGCTGATTGCCGATGTGCCTGCGGTTTTTGTGGGTGACCGCTTTGCATCAAGGATCCCCATGCGCCTGGTGCACGGCATTGCAGCGTCGCTATTTGCCCTGCTGGGTGTTGCCACCCTGGCAGGTGCAGGGAAATCCTTGGGTCTGGGCTAAGCTTAAAGCGCTGGCTTGTCGCTCATGTCACGCAGGTTGTCCTTGAGCTGCTGGCTCATGGGAAGACCCAGGTTATTGCCTTTGGGCGGAATGGGTGACTCAAACCACTTGGTGTACATCTTGGCAAACTCGCCGGAGCGCATCAGACGTGTGATGGTGCCGTCCACCAGTTTTTTGAACTCCGGATCATCCTTGCGCACCATGCAGGCATAGGGCTCAACCTGGAGGGAGTCGCCCACGACGTGCAGGCTGTTGGGGTCTTTGGAGTTGGCGCGCAAGCCAAACAGCAAAATATCGTCCATGGCAAAGGCCACGGCACGGTCGCTCTCCACCAGGAGCAGCGAGTCATCATGGTCTTTACCCAGAATGATTTGCATGTCCAGGTTGTTATCGGCGTTGTACTTGCGAATCACCTGCGCGTTGGTGGTGCCGGTGGTGCTGGAGACGGTTTTCTTGGCCAGGTCAGCGTAATTCCTGATGCCTGAGGTCTTTTTGGTAAGCAAGCGTGTACCTGTGTAAAAGTGGTTGACCGTAAATGCCACATCCTTGCCACGGGTTGAGTTGTTGGTGGTGGATCCGCACTCAAGATCGTAGGTGCCGTTCATCAACAAGGGAATGCGGTTTTGCGAGGTGACCGGCATGGTGGCTACTTCGAGGTTGGGCTTGTTCAGGGCCTTGCGCACATCGTCAATGATGGCATCGGTCAGGTCCACGGAGAAGCCCACCGCCTTGGTGGAGCCCACCAGATAGCTAAACGGTATGGAAGCTTCCCGGTAAGACACCGTGATTTTGTTGCTGTCGGCAATTTTTTTAAGGGTCTGGGCAAAGACCGCCGGGGTGGTTGCCAAGCCCAGCAGAAAGGCACTGATAAGAACGGGATGGAGCGAGGAGCGTTTCATAAAAATCCAATCAGAGTGGGAATAAGACCAGACCATTGTGACGCACTTTGGACGAGGTCTACAATCCTGCAAGGTCAATTTCAGCAAGTTTGGCTGAAGCCGAATAGGAAACAAGACATGCCCAACACCAAAGCAAAACAAGACGAGCTGAGAAAGGCCGCCCTCGAATACCACGAGTTCCCCAAACCGGGAAAGATTGCCATTGCGGCAACCAAGCAGCTGATCAATCAACACGATTTGTCCCTGGCTTACACGCCTGGCGTGGCTGCGCCCTGTGAGGAAATCGTCAAGGACCCGAACAACGCGTACAAATACACCAGCCGGGGCAACCTGGTTGCGGTGATCACCAACGGCACGGCCGTGCTGGGCTTGGGCAATATCGGCCCGCTGGCCTCCAAGCCGGTGATGGAAGGCAAGGGCGTTTTGTTCAAGAAGTTTGCCGGTATCGATGTGTTTGACATCGAGATCGACGAGCGCCATGACCTGGACAAGCTGGTCGACATCATTGCCTCGCTGGAGCCCACCTTTGGCGGCATCAACCTGGAAGACATCAAAGCACCGGATTGCTTCTACGTTGAGCGCAAGCTGCGTGAGCGCATGAAGATTCCCGTCTTTCACGACGACCAGCACGGCACCGCCATTGTGGTGGGCGCCGGCTTGTTAAATGGCTTGAAGATTGCCGGCAAGGATATTTCCAAGGTCAAGCTGGTAACTTCGGGCGCAGGCGCCGCCGCACTGGCCTGCCTGGGCTTGCTGCTCAAGCTCGGTTTGCCCAAAAGCAATATTTTTGTGACTGATCTGGCCGGTGTGGTGTATGAAGGCCGCACGGAATTGATGGACGAGGACAAGATCGGTTTTGCGCAAAAAACCAGTGCACGCACCTTGTCAGAGGTGATTGAGGGCGCAGATATTTTCCTCGGGCTATCGGCCGGCGGCGTGCTCAAGGCAGACATGGTCAAGCGCATGGCGCCCAACCCGATCATTTTTGCGCTGGCCAACCCGAACCCGGAAATTGACCCGGAAGAAGTCAAAAAAGTCCGCAGTGATGCCATCATGGCCACCGGCCGCACAGACTTCCCCAACCAGGTGAATAACGTTCTGTGCTTTCCGTATATTTTCCGAGGCGCACTCGATGCAGGTGCCTCCACCATCACCGATGAGATGGAAATTGCGGCGGTTTATGCCATGGCTGAGCTGGCCCAGGCCGAGCAAAGTGATGTGGTCGCAGCCGCCTACTCGGGTGAACAATTGGCATTCGGGCGTGACTACCTGATCCCCAAGCCGTTCGATCCGCGTTTGATGATCAAAATTGCGCCAGCCGTGGCCCAAGCGGCCGCTGACAGTGGCGTGGCGTTGCGACCCATTACCGACATGGATGCCTACCGCGAACGGCTGCAGAACTTTGTCTACGCCTCAGGCACGACCATGAAGCCGATCTTCACCGCCGCCAAGAAGGCGCTGAAGAAACGCGTGGCCTTTGCTGAAGGTGAGGATGAGCGTGTGCTGCGCGCCGTACAAATTGTGGCCGATGAAGGTCTGGCCCGCCCGACCCTGATTGGCCGGCCTGCCGTCATTGCACAACGCATTGAGAAATTCGGCTTGCGGCTTAAGCAAGAGCAGGACTACGAGGTGGTTAATGTGGAAGATGACCACCGCTACCGCGACTTCTGGCAAACCTACCATCAGATGACCGAGCGTTCGGGCGTGACGGTGCAGATTGCCAAAATTGAGATGCGCCGGCGCCTGTCCCTGATCGGTTGCATGCTGCTGCACAAAGGCCATGTCGACGGTTTGATCTGCGGCACCTGGGGGCACACTGCGCACCATTTGCTCTACCTGGATCAAGTCATCGGCAAGCGCGCTGGTGTCAGCACCTATGCCTGCATGAACGGCCTGATGATGCCTGATCGTCAGTTGTTCGTGGTGGACACGCATGTGAACTACGACCCCACCGCCGAAGAGTTGGCAGAGATCACCATCATGGCGGCCCAGGAAATGATGCGCTTTGGTCTGCAGCCCAGGGCCGCTTTACTGAGTCACTCCAACTTTGGCAGCAGCAACCAGCCCAGCGCCATCAAAATGCGAAAGACACTGGAGCTGCTACGCGTTCAGGCCCCCTGGCTTGAAGCGGATGGCGAAATGCACGGAGATGTGGCCCTGGACGGCGATGCCCGCCACATCCTTATGCCCAACAGCACCCTGAAAGGGGAGGCCAATTTGCTGGTCATGCCGAATATTGATGCCGCCAACATTGCTTACAACTTGCTCAAACGCACGGCCGGCGGCAATATTGCCATAGGACCCGTTCTGCTGGGGTCTGCCAAACCTGTGCATATCTTGACTGCGAGCACCACCGTGCGACGGATTGTCAATATGACTGCACTTACCGTGGCGGATGCAAACGCAACGCGATAGGCCCATAACGACAAGTAAGTACATGCTTACTGACCTTTAGTGGCCTTTGCATCGGCCCCAGCTTTGGGCAATTACTTGCGTTTTTCGCTCAAATAGGCCACAATCCACCTCTTGAAATTTCCGGGCATTCCCGGGATTTGAGGAACACGGTTGTATGGTGCGTAGGTCGGTTTTAAAGTTTGTAATCGCTTACTTATCGCTGTCCCTGACGGTCTGCTTTGCAACTTTTGCGCCGTTGGCACAAGCCCGAGAGAGGGTGCCAACGGACAATCTGGCAACAGTCTCGATGGCGGATTTGCCGCGTCAAGGCGTTGAAACCTACCAGTTGATTCGACAAGGCGGGCCGTTTCCATACGACAAGGATGGTGTGGTGTTTGGGAACCGGGAGCGTTTGCTTCCCGGTCAAAAGCGGGGTTATTACCTCGAATACACCGTAAAAACACCAGGTTCACGCGACCGGGGTGCCCGGCGCATTGTGTGCGGCGGTCAGCCCAAGACGCCAGATGTCTGTTTTTATACGGCCGATCATTACGCGAGTTTTCGCCAGATCGTGCCTTGAACCGGTTTAGTCATTAAAGAAAGAGATGCGGGGATGGAAATGCCACTGCGTACCGTTAGAACCAATATCGTGCAATCGATCCGTGCCTTCCGGGTACACGATCTGCAGGAAGCTGCCCAGAATCTGGGCCATCACTTCCTGTACGCCAACCTGGCGCAAGCACAAAGCAAGCAGGATGTGCTGGACTTGATTGCCCAGCAGTTCACCTTGCCCGCCAACGTGGGCAAGAACTTTGATGCACTCTATGACTGCATGACGGATCCGCTACACAAGTCTGGCCCTCAGCCTGGCTTTATTGCCGTACTTGAACACATTCCGGCCAACCTGAAATTTGACAAAGAGGCGCGTGAGCAACTGCTCGACATCTTCCGCGACGCTGCAGATTATTGGGGGGATCGGAAAATACCGTTCCGATGTTTCTATTCTTTTCTGTAGCCCGTTCTGCACACACCAGCCAAGCAGAACGGGCGAATGAGGCAAAAACCGAGGGTATTGAAGATGCGCTTCAGACCGGTGCAATTACGCTTACCGAAGAGCCGGGCGAAAAAATGCCCACCGACAAACTGCTCGATATATCTCCCCTGGCACTTCGGATGAGCAGCCCTTTCAACGCCGGTTATTGGCTGGCAGCCGCCTGATCAACACACAGGCCAATTTCCCAAAACTTTATTGAAGCCCCGCTGGTCGGGGCTTTTTTTCATGTCGCCAGACCCTGTTTTGTAGACTGGCAGGACAAGGCCAGTGCCACATATTGATCAACCGGTACCTCTTCGGCACGGCGCTGCACATCAAAACCGGTATCTACCCCTTTTTCTTCCAGCCAGCGGCCCAGCGTATGGCGTAACAACTTGCGCCGCTGACTGAAAGCGACCTGAACAATTTCACTCAGGCGCTTGATGTCCAAAGGGGCAAAGTCCGAGCGCGGCACCATGCGCACCACGGAGCTGTCGACCCGGGGCGGTGGGTCAAAACTTGCCGGCGGTACAAACAGCACGTTTTCCATGACATACCGCCACTGCAGCATGACGCTCAGACGGCCGTATTCGGATGTTGAGGGATGCGCCACCATGCGATCGACCACTTCTTTTTGCAGCATGAAATGCTGGTCTTCAATGACGTCCACCGCGTCGAGCAGGTGAAAAAGGATGGGCGTAGAGATGTTGTAGGGCAAATTGCCGACCACTCTTAATTTGGAAGCCGTCTGTTGAGATGCTACAAGGGAAAAATCCACTTGCAGTACATCAGCCTCAATGACGTTGAGCTGCGGATGCTCACGCAGGCGTGCTGCCAGATCGCGGTCCAGCTCAATAACGGTCAGGCGGCCAAGCCGCTCCACCAAGGGTTGGGTCAGTGCAGCAAGACCAGGTCCAATTTCAACCATGGGCTGCCCCGAGCGCGGGTCGATAGCCTGGACAATGGCGTCAATAATGCCGTGGTCTGCCAAAAAATGTTGCCCAAAGCGCTTGCGCGGGATGTGTTTCACATCACACCACCGTTTTTTTACTGGGGTGGCTCACGCAACTCCACATAGGCCCGGCCACGAACCTCCTGGGCCCATACCTCATAGGCTTCATCGAGCTTTTTCTCACGCAGCATGTTGCGCACAATTTCGCGCTGATCACGGACACTCAAGGGGGCATTACGACGCTCCAGGAGTTGAATCAGGTGAACCCCGAAGCGGGAAATCAAGGGGTCGCTGATCTGGCCGGGGGAAAGCCGGGCCAGAACACGCTCAAACTCTGGCACAAACTGGCCCGGGTTGGCCCAGCCCAGGTCACCGCCTTGCGGCGCACTGCCATCTTGTGAGTTTTCGCGGGCCAAGGTCTCAAAGTCGGTCTGACCGATTTGAATGCGCCGCCTGAAATCTCTGAGCTTGTCCAAAGCATCGGCCTCGCTCAACTTGGAGTTGGGACGCAACAGAATATGCCGGGATCTGGATTGCACGACGCTGCTGGGTGGCAAGCCAGGTGCGTTGGTCTGGCGCTTTTCCAGCACCTTGAGCACATGAAAACCGGCGCCGGAACGGATCACTTCGGACACATTGCCTTCTGCAATCGACTGTGTTGCATCGATAAAAAGAGGTGGGTAACGGTCGACCGGACGCAAGCCCAGCTGGCCCCCGTTGGCCCGGTCTTGAGCGTCTGAAAACTCCCGGGCGAGACTGGAAAAGTCATCGCCGGTACGGGCTCTTTCCAGCACGCGCTGAGCCTTGGCTTGAAGTGCCGCCACCTGATCCGCAGTAGCCGATTCTGCAACGGCCACCAGTACCTGAGCCAGGTTGATCAACTGGGGCGGGCTATTCTGGAGCTTGTCAGTCTGCTCTTTGATGTACTGTTCGACCTCCTGATCGGTCACACGAACCCGGGGCTCGACGTCGCGCTCACGCAAACGAGTCAAAGTCAACTGGTCGCGCAACTGCTTTTGAAACTCTGCAAGTGGGATTCCGTCCTGGACGACTCTGCGGCGCAACTCGGCCACATCAATCTGGTTTTGCAACGCAACTGTCTGCTCGGCCTGATCCACCGACGACTGCTCGATTTTGATGCCGGTCTGCTTGGCCAACTGCAGTTGAGCCTTCTCATTGACCAAACGCTCCAGTATTTCGCGCTGAAGTTCACGCACGTCGGGCTGGGGTCGGCTTTGTTGCGCGAATTGTTGCAACACTCTTTGGAGCTCGGTATTGACCTCGTAGTTGGTAATCGGCTCCGAGTTGACCACCGCCACGATAAAGTCCAGCGGACGCTGGGTTTGATCCGTCGATGGCAATGCATCCACGCGCGGTATCAATACCGGCGCCGAACGGGCGCCCTGGCGCAAGCCCTGAGCCTGGGCCGGCAAAACCGCCAGGGTCAGAAATACCGCCGCTAGAAGGGCCTGAACGCGGGAAATCATGGTGTGGGTCAATCGTAATTGCTAAAGCGGCTCGGTGACGTAGTCTGCTCACGCAGGTTTTGGTAGCGCGGAATATTTTTTTTCAGGGTTTGCAAAGGATCTATACCGACCCGGGAAAAGCCAACAAATTCAAGCTGGAACATGATGCGCTGGTTCACCGTTACCAAGCCGGTGGACAAGCGCTCAAGAACCACACGACCCAGCCAACAACCAGCATCGTATTCAAAACCGAGGATGGAGTCGACCAACTTGGCGTCTTGCAAACTGTAGTTCAAACGCCCCACACTGTACCAGCGCCCTGCGCCTTGGCCACGACCATCGCCCAGGTCTTTTCCCTTGTCACCCCATAAATCGTTGAGCGGCCATTGCCAACCCATGTCAACCAGCTCATTGCCAACCAGGCCGTTGACGTCGCGCTGGAAGCGATAAGCCATATTGAGCACACGGTAACTACCGGGGTTGTAGCGAGCGCCTACCGTCGCACGGGTCGATTTTTCGGTGGTGGGGTTGTATTGCACCGTGGTGTCCAGCAGCCAGCGTTTATCCCAATTCACCGAAGCACCAAGGAGCACGTCGCTCAAGCTGGCCTTGGCGGGGACACCGCCTGGCAACGTCACGTTCTGGTCTACAAACCGGTAGCGCTGTGCAAGGCTAAAGCGTGCAACTTCAGCGCCGCTCTCGGGCTTAAGAAAGCGCGTGCTGACACCGGCGGTCAGCAGGTTGTTGTCGGCAATGCGGTCATTGCCCACAAACGCGTTTTCGGTGTAGATGGTGGCAAAGTTGAAGTCATAAGCCCCCGAGTCGTAATTGGGCAGATGACTTTGGTTCACATACGGTGTGTTGACATAAAACAGTCGCGGCTCCAGTGTCTGGGTATAACGGCTACCCAGATATATCGCATCACGCTCAAAGACCAATCCGCTGTCCAAACTAAAGGTGGGCACGGAACGACTGGCGGAGCTGTCTCCATTGGACAGGAAGCTGTCAAACTGGTAGGTGGTGGCATGCATCTGGAGTTTGGGTGTGATGTAGCCAGCTGAGCCCAGCCAGGGCCGACTCATCTGCAGCAGCATCACATTGCGCTGGCTATTGGGCTGGCCGGTCAAGCGCTGATTCCCCTCAAATTGTGTGTAGTCGCCATCCACCGACAAGTCCAGCCCTCTGACATCAAAACGGGCATAGCGCGCTGTGATCTGCGGCAAGCGGTCGTAAGGCGGGGTGATGGGGGAGGTGACGTCTTGCAGGGTCTGCCATTTGAGGGCGCGCAAGGTGGTCGAGAAATAGCCCTTGCCCCAGGTCAGGCTGGCATCGCTGGCCAGTAATCGCTGGGTGAGTGAGGTGGTTCCACGGGGAAAGTCGCGCCAGTAGTCGTCGTCGCTGACCCGGTTCAGACTCAGGTTCAGACCGATATTGCCGACATTGCTTAACCCTGTCTGGATCACGCCGTTATGCAGGTAGGCCATGCCCCAGCGATCTGAGTTCCTCAACAGATCACCGGGCATATAGTTGGCACGCAAGCGGCCGCCGTACGTGGGCTCCAGATAGCGGAATTCGCCCCCCAAGTCCACGCCCCGCATGCTCATCACCGTTGGATACAGGGTGGCATCACGATTGGGGGCAATATTCCAGTAATAGGGTGCCGTCACCTCTGTACCGCTGATGTTGTCCACGCTGAAGGTTGGGGCCAGAAAGCCGGACTTGCGCTTCTCGCTGAGTGAAAAACTGACCGATGGTAAAGACAGGATGGTGACGCCCTTGAAGTTAAGTTTGGCTTCTTCTGCCTCCCCCACCTCGTCCTCGCTGTCTACACGGATCACGGCTGCACGCAAAAACCAGTCTGGCAGCCAGCTCGGGCCTGGCACGCGCTGGCAAGTGGTGAAAGTTGCGTTGCGTATCACTGCACGCTTGTCATCCAGAAAATCCACCCGCTCGGCATCGCCATACGCTTCATTGGCTAAAAAGCGGTAACGCGGTTGCATAAAAAAGCCCTGAAACGAATCGACCTTGATCTCCATCGAAGGGCCTTCAAAAACGTTACCGGCCCGGTTGATCAAGACACTGCCTTGCGCTTTCGCCTGATCGGTAGGCTGGTAGTACTCCAACCGGTCCGCACGGATGACCGTATCGCCACGCCGAAAAATGGCATTTCCCTCCACCAGAGTTTCCAGGTCGGGCCGACCGGACATTCTGTCACCAAAGATGAATGTGGGCAGGTCGCCGCGGACGGACGGGTCAATCTGGTCTTGTAACCGGGACGATGCCTTGAGTTGCAGCGGCGCTTGAATCTCTGTGGCAGAACTGGCCGGTGATTCTGCCGTCAAGTGGGGACCTGCAGTTTGGGCATCAGCCCTGGACATCGTCAAACCGAAGGCGCCAGTGATCAGCATCAGGGCCAAAATCCGATCGCGAAGGACCAAGCGTTGTACCGCCAGCGCCTGGAAGCCCAGGTCAGGCATGGCAAAGCGCATTGGGCGATCAACAGAAGCTGGCAAAAGTAATCGTTCAGGTGGGCAAGGTTTGTAAAATGGATTATCCATGACGCACTCATCCGACTTTCCATCCGCCACCCAGACCGCCTGTTCATCCATTGAGTGGTCAAGTCCCGCACGGGAAGCGGCATTTCGGGCCTGGCTGGAGTCGCTTGCGCAAAGTCAGCATTTGCAACCAGATACCTTGACCCTGGCCTCTGCCGATGCCAGTTTTCGCCGCTATTTCCGGCTGCAGACCGATGCGACGATGGGTGGCGTGAGCCGGATCATCATGGATGCACCGCCCGACAAAGAAAACTGCACGCCTTTTGTCTTCGTTGACCGCCTGATGAGAGAGGCCGGGTTGAACGCACCCGAAATTCTGGACTGGAATGAAGCACAGGGCTTCATGCTCTTGAGCGACCTGGGCTCGCGCACCATGATGCAGGTCATCAACCCGGCCCAGGCCAACAGCAATCTGGCTTTGTATTTGCAGGCCGTCGATCTGCTGGTGGATTGGCAAAAAGCCTCCAAACCTGGCGTGCTACCGCCCTATGACGAGGCCCTGCTGCGACGCGAACTCGAATTGTTTCCCGACTGGTACCTGAGCCGGCATCGGGGGGTTGTGGTGGAAGGTGATGTTCGTCGCACCCTTGATGAGGCCTTTTCGCTCATCATTGAACAGAATCTGGCCTGGCCTGCGGTCTACTTACACCGGGACTACATGCCGCGCAATTTGATGGTGGGGGATGCGGCCAGCACCCTGGGCGTACTCGATTTTCAAGACGCTGTCTACGGGCCTGTCACGTATGACATCGCCAGTCTGATGCGTGACGCTTTTTTGAGTTGGGATGAGGACTTTGTGCTGGACATTACCGTGCGCTACTGGCAAAAAGCCAAGGCGGCTGGTTTGCCCGTGGGTGATGATTTCGGCGAGTTCTACCGGGGGGTAGAGTGGATGGGATTGCAGCGGCACCTCAAAGTAGCCGGTATTTTTGCCCGCCTCACCCTGCGCGATGGCAAGCCGCGTTATCTGGCAGACACGCCACGTTTCATCGCCTATATCCGGTCAACCTGCAGCCGTTACCGGGAACTCAAGCCCCTGTTGCGATTGGTTGAAAAAGTCGAAGGGATTGAAATTCCCAACGTATTTGCGTTTGGTCGTTCATAACCCAACTGTCGATTTATCCAATCGCCTATTGGTTTTGCCGCTCTTTTATCTATAGCTGAATGCCCCGTTTCTTCTGCCCTGCTTCGCTTGATACCGGTCAGCTGCTCGAACTTCCTGCCGGCGCGGCGCGGCATGTTCAGGTGCTGCGTTTGCAGCCGGGCGATACCCTCACGCTGTTCAACCACGGTCCTGGCTGGGTCGGAGACAGTCCGGGCGGGGAGTTTGAAGCCACCGTCACACGCATGGCTCGAAGCGGTGTGCAGGTGCAGGTGGGTGCGCATGTGGCCGTCGAACGTGAAACGGCCCGTCAGGTACATCTGGGACTGGTGATGCCGGCCAATGAGCGCATGGACTGGCTGGTTGAAAAGGCCACCGAACTCGGCGCGACCAGTATTCAACCGCTGATGAGCGAACGCAGTGTGTTGCGATTGACGGGCGAGCGCGCCAACAAAAAAGTCGACCACTGGCAAAGCGTGGCCATTGCGGCATGCGAGCAATCGGGTCGAAACCGGGTGCCGCGCATTTGCAATGTAATGGCGTTGAACCGCTGGCTGCTGGCGCTTGATGACTTGACCGGACTCAGCCAGCCCTCACCCCCTGAAGCATTAACGGAAGAAAAGCGTTACGGCCAAAGCCTGCGACTGATGTTGTCATTGCGTGAAAATGCCCGCTCAATGTCAGAGTTTCTGACGCCCTGTGAGAACGTGCTCTTTCTCTCCGGCCCCGAGGGTGGCCTGAGTACACAGGAAGAAGATGACGCCCTGGCCCAGGGCTTCATCGCTACAACGCTGGGGCCACGCATCCTGCGCGCCGAGACCGCCCCGCTGGCGGCATTGGCGGCCCTTACACTCCTTGGATGAACCGTAACCTCGTCTTGCTGGCTATTTGCCAGGGTCTTTTTCTTACCAACAACATTATTTTCATTGCCATCAATGGCCTTGTAGGCCTGAGCATGGCACCGCTGGGCTGGATGGCGACCCTGCCTGTCATGGGCTACGTGGTGGGTGGCGCTTTAAGCACGCCGCTGGTTGCACGCGCACAAAGCCGGTTTGGTCGCAAATACTCCTTCCAGATTGGCCTGATGGTGGCTTTTTTCTCTGCCTTGTTGTGTGGCTACGCCGCTTTCAGCCACAGCTTCTGGTTGCTGGTGGCCGCCACCTTCGTCGCCGGGTATTACAGCGCCAACGGCCAGCTTTACCGTTTTGCAGCCGCCGAATTGGTGGTGCCCGCCTACCGCGAAAAAGCCGTGTCACTGGTTCTGGCCGGGGGCTTGCTCGGGGCCATCATCGGACCCTATCTGGCCACCCACACCAAAAACATCATGGATGTGCCCTTTGTCGGCGCCTATCTGTCCCTCGCGGTGGTTGCCCTAGTGGCGATCGGGATCATGTCCACCATTGAGATGCCGCCGGCACCCCCGATGGCCAAAGGCAGCAGCGGTGGGCGGCCCGTGCTGGAAATCATGCGCCAACCTGTTTTTATGGTGGCGGTTATCGGAGCAGCACTGGGCTACGGCGTGATGAATCTGCTGATGGCAGCAACACCGCTGGCCATGCAAATCTGCCAATTTCCCTTTGATGATGCCGCGTTTGTGCTGCAGTGGCATGTGGTTGGAATGTTCGCACCCGGCTTTTTTACCGGCCACCTGATCAAACGTTTTGGCACGCTGCCCATCATGGGCGTTGGCGTTGCCCTCAATTTGCTGTGCATCATGATCGCGCTGTCCGGGGTAGCGTTACACCAGTTTTTATTTGCGATGTTCTTGCTTGGCGTGGGCTGGAATTTTCTGTTTACCGGCAGCACCACCCTGGCCATGAGCGCCTATAGGCCCGAAGAAAAAGACAGGGCTCAGGCAGCGATCAACTTTTGTGTCTTTGGCGTTATGGCCATCACCTCGTTTGCAAGTGGCGCGCTGATCACCACCCGGGGCTGGCAGTGGCTCAATATCGGCTCGCTGATGCCGGTTGTCCTGACTGGATTGGCACTGCTGTGGCTAAGTTGGCAACGACGCCTTGCCGTTCACGGCTAGCGCCTTGAGCTCAGGGCATCTGGGCTATCACCTGAGCCACCGCCGCCGTCAGGCGCTTGGCATAGGGCACATGCAAGAACTCGTTGGGCCCGTGGGCGTTGCTCTTGGGGCCCAACACACCGCACACCATCATTTGCGCCTTAGGAAATCCCTGGGACAGCATGCTCATGAGGGGAATGGTGCCACCCTGACCGATGAAGCCGCAATCCGCACCGAAGTGCGTGCGCGAAGCGCTATGCAATGCCTGCTCGAACCAAGGCGCGGTCTCGGGTGCATTCCAGCCCGTCGTCCCGCCGCCCTCAAAGGTCACACGCGCCTGGTACGGTGCATTGTCTTCAAGCAGTGTTTTGAGCTGCTGCACAGCCATGCCGGCATCAACCAGCGGCGGCAACCGCAGGCTGAGCTTGAACGCTGTGTAGGGCCGCAGCACATTGCCCGCGTTCTTCATGTCGGGTAACCCCTCGGCACCGGTCACGCTCAGCGTGGGAGCCCAGGTACGCGCCAGCAAGCCCTTGACCGGATCGGTGGTAGTAGGCAAAGTCAAACGGGTGGCGCCTTCACAGTCGTAATGCGCCCAGGGAAAGCGCTTGTGAATCTCGTCGCCAAGTATGGCCGCTGTAGCGTGCGCCTGCTTGAGCCGCTCGGGCGGCACTTCACAGTGAAAGCTGGCCGGCAAAAGGCGGCCGGTAGCACTGTCCTCCAACCGATCAAGCACCTGGCGCATGATGCGAAAGCTCGACGGTACCAGACCGCTGGCATCGCCCGAATGAACGCCTTCGGTCAGCACCTCGACTTTGAGTACGCCACCGGCCATGCCGCGCAAGCTGGTGGTTAACCAGAGCTGATCGTAATTTCCGGCACCCGAGTCCAGACAAATCACCAATGCCACCTCACCCAAACGCTTGCTGCCGTTTGGCCCGAGTGCATCAATGTAGGGCATCAGGTCGTACGAGCCACTCTCTTCACAGGTTTCAATCAGGCCGACGATGCGCGGGTGTGCCACGTTCTGACGCTTGAGTGCCGAAATGGCGGCAATGCTGGCGTAAATCGCATAGCCGTCGTCGGCACCACCGCGCCCGTAAAGCTTGCCGTCTTCGTACTTGGGGGTCCACGGGCCGAGGTCGGAACGCCAACCAGTGAACTCGGGCTGTTTGTCAAGGTGTCCATACATGAGCACCGTTTGGCCGGACGAAGTGCCTGAAGCGGGGCCTGAAGCCGGCACTTCAAAAAAGAGCACGGGGGTTCGACCCGGCAGCCGGATGACTTCAAGCGTCAGACCCTCTACCTTTTGTGCCTCCACCCAGGTGGCCGCCTGGCGCACCACGGTATCGAGATAACCGTTGGTCGACCAGTCGGTATCAAACGCGGGCGACTTGGCAGGAATCGCGATATACCCTTTGAGCTGGTCCACGATGTCATCGTCCCAGGTCCGTAGAACCTCATCGAGTGCTAATTGAGGGTTAAAAACAGCGGGGGGAACACGTGCGTTCATGAAGTCTCCACATGGGTCATTGACTGGACTTTGCTTGATCAGTGCTTTTATAGCAGGATTGATAGAAAATAGTCCGGCTTAAGAACCTCCGAATTCGAACCGCCGAAATCCTTCATGTCATTTTTAACCGCACCGAACCGACGAACTTTGTTGCACAGCGCTGCCGCCAGTGCTCTGGGTTTTTCAGCGCTAGGCTTAGCTAAGGCTCGTGCACAGAGCCGAAAAATACTTCGTATCTCCTCATCTGCAGTGCCCGACGACTGGCACGCAAGGATGTGGACGGTTTTTAAGGATGCGCTGGAGAAAACAGCACCGGGCGAGTTTGATGTGCAAGTCAATCTGAACGCCTCTCTGTTCAAGCAAGGGGCCGAGCCCACCGCTATGGCGCGTGGCAATCTGGAACTAGCCAGCATTTCGGCCTTTGACATCGCCAAACAAGTCCCGGAGTTCTCGGTCTTTACCGCCGGATACATGATCCGTGACACGCTGCATCAGCAAAAGGTGTTCAACGGTCCGATTGGCGCTGAGATGTTCAAAGCCGTGACTGAAAAAATGGGTTTGACCTGCCTGGCGACGATCTATCTGGGCACGCGACAGCTCAATCTTCGCGATATTCGCACTGTCAAAACCCCTGCAGACCTCAAAGGCATCAAACTGCGCATGCCCGGCTCCCGGGAATGGCTATTTCTGGGCGACGCATTGGGCGCAACAGCCACACCGCTTGCATATGGCGAGGTCTACCTGGGGTTGAAGTCCGGCACCATAGACGGTCAGGACAATCCCTTGCCCTCTGTTCGGTCGGCAAAGTTTTATGAGGTCACCAAGCAAATCACCTTGACCAGTCACCTGGTGGACAGCCTGTTCATTGCCATTTCCAACAAAAGTTTTGAGGCCTTGACAGACGTGCAAAAGCAGAAAGTTCGGGCTGGCGCACAAGCGGCGGCGGCTTACAACAACGAAAATCGCATCAAGGAAGAGTCGCAACTGGTCGAGTTCTTCAAAAAAGAAGGTCTTCAGGTGACCATGCCCGATGTGGATGCGTTTCGCAAATCAGTTCAAGCCAGATACCAAAACTCTGAATATGCCAAAACCTGGCCTCAAGGTCTGGTTGAGCGCATCAACCAGACACGTTGATACACGTTACGGAGCTGCCATATGAGCCGTAACTTGAGAACCATGGCCAACGCCATCGGAGGTGGTTTATTTTTAACCTTATTTGTCGTTTTCATCATCCAGATCGCGGCGCGTTTCGGCTTCAACAAGCCCCTTCCCTGGACCGACGAGGCAGCGGTTATTTTGTTTGTATGGATCATCATGTGGGCGGCTGCGGTGATGGTGCCCGAGCGGGAGCATGTGGTCTTTGACCTGGTATGGAACCTGGCTGGCGCGCGCTCACGCCAGGCCATGGCCGTTGCCGGCCACCTTCTCATAGGTAGTTTGGCTCTGGTGGCGTTGCCCGCGAGCTGGGACTATGTGCATTTCATGCGACGCGAGGGCACACCGGTTTTGAACCTGCCTTTCATGTACGTGTATCTGCCCTTTGTTTTGCTCCTGGTTGCAATCGTGGTCCGCAGTGCCAAGGGCATCTGGCACATTGTTCAAGCCCGACCAGACGTGCGATGACCTGGGGTATTGGCGTTCTGTTCCTGGTGCTTATCGCCGGCATGCTGCTGCGCATGCCCATTGGTTTTTCCATGCTGGCCTCTGGTATAGCCTATCTTTTGTTTAAGAGGCAAGACCTGGGTCTGCTGGCTGAGCAAGTCAGTAACGGCCTGTACAACAGCTATGTGCTGCTGGCCGTCCCCCTGTTTGTATTTGCCGCCAACATCATGAACGCCGGTTCCGTGAGTGAGCGCATTTTTGATTTTTGCCGCCTGCTGGTTGGACGCATGCGCGGCGGCCTGGCTCAGGTGGACATTCTGGTGAGTGTCATTTTTTCCGGTATGAGCGGCAGCGCCATTGCCGATGCCGCCGGTCCGGGGCTGGTCACCATCCGACAAATGCTGAAAAAACCGGGTTATTCGCGCGGATTTGCCGGAGCGGTGGTGATCGCCAGTGCAACCCTTGGACCCATCATTCCCCCAAGCATCCCCATGGTCATTTACGGCATGGTCTCAGGTGCATCGGTGGGCGCGCTTTTCCTGGGCGGCATCGTGCCGGGCCTGTTGTCTGCCTTGGTCATGATGGGCGTGGTTTATGTCATGGCAATCCAGCGCAAAATGCCCCGGGATGAGCCGGTGCCACGCTCGCAATGGGCTAGCCTGATTTTTCGTGGTGCCTTGCCCTTGTCCATGCCCATTGTGCTGCTGGGCGGCATTTATTCGGGCGCTTTCACGCCCACCGAAGCCGCTGCAGTGGCGGCCTTGCATTCGCTGATTCTTGCCGCTCTTGTTTTCAGAGCACTTACCTGGCACAGCTTTTGGGGTGTGGTACTGGAGTCTACTCGTAGCAGCGCTGTGATCACACTCATTTTGGCGGGCTCCTTCATCCTCAGCTACGCATTTACCGCAGAGGGCATACCGCAAGCCATGGCGCAATGGGTTGATGGCATGCAACTGTCACGATTGCAGTTTTTGCTGATGGTCAATGGCCTGTTTTTGTTGCTAGGCTGTTTTCTGGATGTGTCGGTGCTGCTGCTGGTGTTTGTGCCCATGTTGCTGCCTGCGGCCCAACTCCTGGGTGTGGACCTGGTTCATTTTGGTGTGCTGGTGGTGCTCAACATGATGATCGGCTTGATTCACCCGCCCTTTGGCATGCTGCTGTTTGTCATCAAGGCACTCACTGGCATTCCGATTGGCGAGATCATGAAAGAGGGCTGGCCGTTCTTCGTCATGTTGCTGCTGTTGCTGCTGGCCATCACGGTTTTTCCGCAAATTGTTCTGTGGCTGCCCCAGACCATGGGGTACACAACACGTTAGACCGTTGCGTCGTCAGCGCATCAAAGTGTTTTGATCTGAACGTTGCGCCACTTGATTGCCCCTCCATTGGCACCGGGACCGCCGCAAAGTTCTTCAATTTGTGCGTCTGATAATTGAGTTGGTATCGCTCAGATCAACGGTAAAAAAGGCCGCTCCTTACCAACTGGTCAATCCGCAGATGCGCGGGAAACCCGAAATACAGCCGTTCCGGCCAACAGATTTGGCAAGAACCGCACGGTTTGCCCCTCCTGCAATCCAAATCCATCCTGAATATGGATGTTCTTGTTCGCCGCCAATGACTCAAAATCTTTGAAAGTGCCCACCCTGATATTGGGCGTGTCATACCATTGGTAGGGCAAGCGCCTGGTTACCGGCATGCGACCCATCAGCACACTCAGGCGATTAGGCCAATGCCCGAAATTGGGAAATGCAATCACGCCACTGCGGCCTACGCGTACCGTCTCACGCAGCATGGTCTCCGCATTGCGCAAATGCTGCAGAGTATCAATCTGCAACACCACGTCAAAAGAATGATCACCGAACATGGAGAGTCCCGCGTCCAGATTGAGCTGGATCACGTTGACACCGCGCTTGACGCAAGCCAGCACATTTGTGTCGTCGATTTCAATGCCATAGCCGGTACAACTCCGGTTGGCCTGTAAATACGCCAACAAGGCACCGTCACCACAACCAAGATCAAGAACGCGCGCGCCTTGCGGAACTAGTCGGGCAATGGCCTCATGCGTGCTTAACTGGCTCATGACGCAACTGCTCCTGCCGAGAAACTTGCAAAGCTATCAAAATAGGAGCGTATCAGACTCATATAACGGGGGTCATCTAGCAAAAAGGCATCATGACCATGGGGCGCATCAATCTCGGCATAGCTCACGTCGCGCTTGTTGTCCAGGAGCGCCTTGACAATTTCATGACTGCGTTGAGGTGAAAAACGCCAATCCGTGGTGAAGCTGACCACCAAAAATCTGGCAGTTGCACGCGCAAGCGCATGGCTCAGGTCTCCGCCGTAGGTGCGGGCCGGATCAAAGTAATCCAATGCGCGGGTAATGAGCAGATAGGTATTGGCATCAAAGTACTCCGCAAACTTGTCACCCTGGTATCGCAGGTAGCTCTCGATCTGAAATTCGATTTCCTGTGTGCTGTACTTGAGCTCAACACCTTCACGGAGTTGTCGGCCAAACTTCTCGTTCATGACATCGTCACTCAGGTAAGTGATGTGGCCCAGCATGCGCGCAATCCGCAAGCCACGCTTTGGAACGACGCCATGCTCATAAAAATAACCGCCATGGAAGTCTGGGTCGGTGGCAATGGCTCGCCGCGCCACTTCGTTGAAGGCAATATTTTCGGCATTGAGGTTCGGCGCGCTGGCAACGACAACCACATTGCGCACCCGAGCCGGGTACTGCAAGCTCCAACTCAAGGCCTGCATGCCACCCAAACTACCACCCATAACAGCCGCCAGAGCCTCGATACCGAAACGATCCAGTAGCCGGGCCTGCGCATCCACCCAGTCTTCCACGGTGACCACAGGAAAATCAGCACCATAAACCTTGCCGGTATCCGGGTTGATATGCATCGGACCGGTTGAACCGAAGCATGAACCCAAGTTATTTACGCCAATGACGAAAAAGCGGTTGGTGTCCACCGGCTTGCCAGGTCCGATCATGTTGTCCCACCAGCCCTCGGACTTTTCCTGTCCGGCATATAGACCCGCCACGTGGTGGGAGGCGTTAAGCGCATGGCAAATCAAAACTGCATTGGTCTTGGCTCCGTTGAGCGTGCCATAGGTCTCAAAGCTCAATGTGTAGTCGCGTATTGCACCACCGCTTTGAAGCAGCAAAGGGGCATCGAAATGCATCGACTGTGGATGTGCAATCAACATGGATGAAGGTGGGCTCAAAAAAAACCCGGCTCAGCGTGCTGCAGGGCCGAGCTATAAGTGACTAAAGTATACGTGCAGGTTTATTTCACCTAATTTTCTCTTCGGCCGTCGATGGCGTTT
>JBILKC010000154.1:0-6976 GCA_044376885.1 Hylemonella sp.
CTGACTCGCCGGTGGCCTCGTTCACATCCACCTGGGCTTTGAACAGCAAAGCTTGTACGGCCTCATTGGCTTCCAGCAAGGTGCGGTTGGGCTGGCGCAGCAACTGGCCCCGCAGGTCGTCCAACTGGCGGTCGGCGAGCCAGGGCGCGCCGCTGGGCAAGGTGTTGATGCGGCGCACCGCCGCGTCAAAAACACCGGGGAGCAACCATTCACGAAACGAGGTGCGCAGGCTGGCCGCCGGGTTTTGCGGAATGGTGGCCCAACCTTGGTCCACCACCGTCCAGCCCTGAGTGGCGAGCTGCTGCAAAAAGGGAAGTTCGACTTCGCTGTATTCGCTCATCGATCAGATGGCATCAATGTCCATCTCAATCGCATCGGGTATCTCACTGAGCCTAGCTAGCACTGTACGCGCCAACTCTTCATCAGCTATTGCCTCTGCTTCAATTGGAACTGCATCAGCTTCTGTCATGTTCAACTCAGTGCTGAAAACTACTGAGCCGATCCAGTGCTATGCGGATAGCACGTTCATCAAACAGGTTGGACTTGCGTGCGGCACCGCCTTCATGGCGCCAAGAGCTCAGGCCCACACGCACCCCCTCCACTGTGGGAGCAACGCTTTCACGGCTCAGCAGCCAGTCCACTGTGGATAGCAGCTCCATACCAAACGGGGATTCAAAGCCGTCAATTAGCGCAGTTGTTTGTTCGAGCGCCTCTACATAAGCCTTGGCTTCGCTGCGTAGATAACCCTGCACCAAATCTTTGTGCCCGTCATTAAACCAAACTACATCCAACGGGGTTGAATCTGCAATGCGCTTTTCACTGCGCAGATAACTGCCGTCTAAGCTGTTGAGCAAATGGTTCAGGTCTGGTGCATAAGGCCCAAACTTATTGGCTTCAAACTTCAAATTCAAGGGGCTGTTGCCCAGGTTGAGCCGCTCGATAGAACGTTCCAGAAACCAAGCCAGCTTTTGAATTTCCAGCAAACTGCATTCCATACCCAGCACCCAGTAGCGGCGTACCAGCTCAGCAATCAGCGCGCGAGCCGGGGTCAGCTTCTCAACGCCTGTTCGCTTGGCTACGTTCTGGTACTGCTTGGTAGGCTCAAACACTGTGATCTCAATATCGGTTAGATCGCCCAGCGCACGTTCCACTTCGGGCTTGACTACCTCCCAGTTCAATCCGCCATTCCCAGCGCCCAAGGGAGGGATGGCGATAGATCTGACCTTGTTGTCGATCAGAAACTTCCGAAGGTCTTGCAAACCCTCAATCACCCATTCGAGCTTGGAGGGCGATCGCCAGTGTTGCTTGGTCGGGAAATTCACAATCCAACGCGGGCCATCCAGTTCGGCGGGCTGGGTGATAAACATGTGGCCTGTGCGCACCTCGTGCGCCTTGCAGGCGGCTGCGTATTGGCGGTAGTTGTCGTCAAAGCGCTCTTTGAACATCAGCGCAATGCCTTTGCCCATCACGCCCACGGTGTTCACTGTATTGACCAGCGCTTGCGCGCGGGCTTCCAGCAAATTACCTGTTGTGAAATTGAGCATCAGAAATACCACCCCGGACGTGCATGAACCGGCAAATTGAGACCAAGGGCCGCAACTTGCGCCTGAGCCCGCATTTTGCCCGTTTCTGAATGACAAACAATACCCATCAACCCGGATACTGGGCAGTGCCTGTGAATCAATGCTTCGGCCTGATAGCGCTCAAACTTGGCGGGGTCGTTCTCATCGCGTTTGAAGTCCCGCGCCTGTAGCAACGGCCAGTCCACCTTGTCCAAGTGGGCCAGGTCGCTGTAATAGGTTGCCCAGCGGTAATAGGCATGCATATCTGTAAAAAGAAACGGCAACCCCTGCTGGGCCACATGGTGCAGGCTAGACACCAGAATCACGATCTCATCGTTTTGCCGTTGTTGCACGCCGCCGCGCCCTGAGCGAATGTTGCGCATCATTACCGAGAAAGGCGTGAAATAGAACGGCACGTAGTCGTTTAGTAGCCCACCGGGCGGCACTGGCACAACATGGCGTGCCCGCTTGTCGATCAACTCTGAATTGCCAATGCTCACCCAGCTTGACGCCCGCTGGGCACTGTTGCCACTATGCAGACCATGCTGAAGCACCCACGGTAAATTGTCGCTGTGGATGATTCGCCATATCAGCGCCTTCTGTGAGTTGAGATTGGGATAGTGGTTAAGCACCGACCGCCTCCGGGACTTCGGCATCAGCCTTGACTGGGACTTTGCCGGTGAGCAGGTCTTGCATCAGGCCGAGTTTTTGGATTTGTAGCTTTGAAACGCTTTGCATCTCGGCGTTTGTGCGTTGGGCCAGTCGATCTGACATGGCAATTATTCGATCTTGTTCGTTGGGCTTAGGAATTGCAAACCGTAGGCGGTTCAAAACTTCACTATTGGCCACATCGCGGCCGCCACTATTCACGCTGGCACGGATCTGCGATTTGACTCGTGAGTCAGATGCGAGTTGCATTTGCAGATAGTCAGGACGGAGTAGCGTTTCGTTGACAGCGATTCGCATCAAATTGGAAGACATGATCCAACCCGCCTGCGCTTCGCGTACGACTACTGAACGGCCAACATCCGCAACCCGTGAGAAAACAACGTCGTTCTCTTTGAGTTGAAAGTCGATCAGTCGCGAAGCATCCTTTTGACCGACATAAAGCAATTCGGATTCAATGAATTGCCCAGTACCCAATGCGCCGATGGTGATAACGGGATGCCCTTCAATACGCCAATGCTCACCCTTGAGCGAAGAGCCAAATGGCCCCGTTCGTATCCAGCTTGTTCCAGCGCGTCCCTTCGAGGCCAAACCCGAGACTTCCCACTCCATCGGAATCCATCCAATCGCCGTTTCCTGGTACAGCTCGGGCGCTTGTTCGCGGGGTGGGCGCAGTTGGCCGTTCGGAAGCACGCCACGGGTGAAGAGGTCGTTCATCAGGCCGGCTTTGATGTGCTGGTATTTCTCGATCAGCGCTTCGGTTTGTTCGATGGCGGTGTCGATGGTCGAGAGGATGGTAGCGATGTGCCGTTGAACGGGCGCAGGTGGCAACGAAGCTTTCGCTTTGATCAGGTCCCTTGTTGATAAGTGTTTGACCGTTGTAGCTGCGGTAATGTCGTTGACTTTACGTACATACGGACCGAGCCAATGAAACAGATAGTCCAAGACAACTACGGACTCATCATGGACGCCAACCTTGAGCACTCGTTGATTCAATAGTGCATCTGGCCCGTTCCATCTGACAACGTGAAAGTCGCCATCCATTCCGATAAGAACGTCGCCCTTCTTGATGATGTAGCCTGGCGGGAAATAGCCTTGAAAGTAGGTCTCCGTTCTTGAACTCAGAACATCGCGAATTCGAATCAGCGGAAATCCTTCGTTGGAAAACTGCGAAGAAGCGAACGGGAAACCGCTGGTGAGCTTAAGATGCGCACCTATCGGAACCTCCGCGAACTTACTCATATCCCAACTCCACCAAAAACGCCTGAAGTTGCTGCGCCGCCGCATCTCGCTGCGCCTCAATCTGCTTGGCCGTAACGGCGTACTTGCGCCACAGGTTCTCAATGGATGCCACACAAGCGCGCTGGTCGGCGCGCAGGTAGTGTTGGAAATTGCGCATCAGCACCTGGCCCAGGCGCTCGATGATGATGACGCGGGCCTCGTCGGCGTTGATCTTTTTGCGGGCTTGCTCGACCAGGGCGTCGCGCTTTTCTGTGGTGCTTTTGATGTGGGCTTTGAGGGTCTTAGCCTCGTCTTCCAGCGCCTTGTGGCGCTTGAGCTGTGCTTCGATGCGATCTGCCTCTTTGGCAAAGGTTTGCCAATCGCCCAGTGTCGGGTCGCGCTTGGCGGTCTTGGCCATGCCTTTGGCGTCTTTGAGGTCGGCTTTGAGTGCCTTCACCTGGTCTGCGGGCAGCACGCCGGTGTCTTCCGTATCTTCAAAGTCTTCTTCACTGGCCGCCGCAAACAGGGCTTGCAGTTCGGCAAGACGGGCGTGCTGGCTCTCCAGCTCGGCCAGCACTTGGGGGAACTGGCTTTGCAGGATGTCGTCGTCGGGTATCAGCTCTGGCCCCCAGCCGCTGGCGGCAATGGATTTGAGGTCTGACGCCAGGCTTTGGTAGAAGTTGGCAAACGCACCCCTGATTTGATAGCGCGTGAGCAATGTTTGGCAAGGGCTAGCGGCACTTTTGCCATCAAACTCACCGCAGAAGGTGTGTTCCAGGTCTTTGAGCAGCGCGGCACGCACGGTATAGACGTTGCGGCCTGTGGCGTGCTGGTTGGTGGCATCGGGGGCCAGGGCTTCGATGATGGGCAGGTGCGCCTGCCACCAGTTGCCTAGCTGCTGCATGAACTGGGCTTGCCGCTCTAGCACGCCGGGGTGCTGGGCCACGTGGTCCGCAATGGCGCGCGGCTTGGCCAGGGCGGGGGTGAAGTCGGCGTAGGCCGTGCGGGGCTGCCCTTCGACAGGCTCAGGGCGAACGGGAAGGGGCTCGGAGCGAATGGGAGGATGCTCAGTGCGAACGGTAAAGCAGCTTTCGCGCAGGCCGGGGTAGTTGGTCCAGTAGTGGGCCAGGGCGTCCACCTCGCTTAAGGGCACGCCGCCGTGCAGGTGGGCGCGCACGTCGTGCGGCTCGGGAGGAGGGGCGTTGTCCACATAGCGGCGGATGTTGCAGTTGTAGTCTTCTGCCTTGATCTCGGCCACTGGTACGCACCGGGCGTAGGCGGGGATGTCTTGCCCCGCACGGTAGGCGTGGACGATTTTGTCGATGTCTTCGGCGCGCAGGTGGTTTTGGGCCTTGCCTTCGCGGTATTCGCGGTCGGCGTTGATGAAGAGCACATGGTCGCGGGTGGCCGCGCCAGCTTTGTTGAGCACCAGGATGCAGGCCGGGATACCCGTGCCATAAAACAGGTTGCTAGGCAGGCCGACTACGGCTTCCAGGTAGCCGCTGTCAATAAAGTGTTTGCGTGCCTCGCGCTCTTCGCCACCGCGAAACAGCACGCCGTGGGGCATGACAGTGGCTAGGCGACCCGTGGGCGTAAGTACCGCCAGCATGTGTTGCACAAACATGAGGTCGGCTTTCCTGCCCTTCTCTGGCATCCACACTGGGAAGCGGCCAGGGTGCTTGATTTCTTTCTTGATGTAGTTCTGGCTGAAAGGTGGGTTGGCCAGCACGCGCTCGAATCGGAGCAGGTTGTTGTTCGTGTCATGGTGCTGCGGCTCGCGCAGCGTGTCTTGCTGGCGGATGTCGGCATCGGGGATGCCGTGCAGCAACATGTTCATCTTGCAGATGGACCAGGTGGTACCCATCTTTTCCTGGCCGAACAGGCGCACGTTGGTTGCGTCTTGGCCTTTCTCTCGCACGTAATCGCGCACCTGGATGAGCATGCCGCCCGACCCCACTGTGGGGTCGTACACGCGCATGCCGTCTTCGGGGTCGCAGATTTCTACGCAAATGCGTACCACCTCGGCGGGGGTGTAAAACTCACCGGCCTTTTTGCCGGCAGAGTCGGCAAAGTATTTGATGAGCCACTCATAGGCCGCGCCCAGCAGGTCGGGGAACTCGAAGTCGCTGTCTTTGAGCGGAATCTTGTCAAAGTTCTGGATGAAGTCGGCCAGCGTGTCGTCGTCCAGTGTGGTCTGGCCGATTTTGCGGTTGAAGTTGATGGTGCCTTTGAGCACGTCTTGCAGAGCTTCGGCGTTGTCGTCTTCCAGCGCTTCCAGGGCTTTGTTGAGCATGGAGCCGACGTTGACTTTGGTGTGCTTGAGCGCGGGCTGGCGTTTGCCGGCTTCGTCCACCCATTCATCGCTCCATCGGGCGCGGGGCGGCACATAGAAGTATTTACCGGAGTACAGGTCTGACTCCTCCAGGTTGATGGCAATGTCGGCGGCGCTCAGGCCAGCGGCTTTGCCTTCGGCCTTGATCTGCTCGCGGCGCTCGTCAAACAAGTCGCTGGCCCGCTTGAGGAACAGCATGCCAAAGATGTATTCCTTGTACTCACTGGCGTCCATATTGCCGCGCAGCGCATCGCACGCGGTCATCAGCAGGTTTTCAAGACGGGAGAGTGTGAGTTTGGCAGCGGACATAGACCGCCATGGTAGCAAGTCGTTCCACCCATAATTGGAGCTGTCCAAGCGCCTCCTACCCCACATGCCGAACGCTCTCTCCCGCCTCCAAGATGCCCTGGCCATCGGCCCGGCGGTGCTGGTGCTTGTGGCGCAAACACAGGGCTCAGCACCCCGGGAAGTGGGCGCATGGATGGGCGTCATGCCACAAGAGCTTATTGGCACCATCGGCGGTGGCCATCTGGAGTTTGATGCCATCGCCCACGCGCGCGCTATGCTGGCAGGAACAGCGCCCCTGCCCGATCAAATCCAGCGCTACGCCCTGGGACCAAGCTTGGGCCAGTGCTGCGGCGGTGTGGTGTTTCTGCGCTTCGAGTTACTGGGCCCGCAAGATGCTGCTGGCCTGGCGCAGCGCCTGCAAGCCCCGACCACACCCGTGGCCTTGTTTGGCGGCGGACACGTCGGCAAGGCTATCGCGCGCCAGCTTGCCCAACTGCCCTTTGCCTTGCACTGGATAGACAGCCGCGAAGAGATCTTTCCCACGGACACTGCGCCCAACATTCAATGCGAGCATTCCGATCCGGTGCAAGCTGCTGTGGCCGACATCGCTGCGGGTTCTGCGGTTCTCATCATGAGCTTCAGCCATGCGGAAGACCTGGAAATTCTGGCTGCTTGCCTGCAACGCGCTCGCCAACTAAACGACCTGCCCTTTATTGGCTTGATTGGCAGCAAGACCAAGTGGGCCACTTTCCGTCACCGGCTTGAAAGCCGGGGTTACACCGCGCAGGACTTTGACCGCGTGACCTGTCCGATAGGCATTGCCGGTATTGAGGGCAAGCAAGCTGAAGTCATTGCCGTGAGTGTGGCTGCACAACTGCTCCAACACTTTCCTCAAGCTGCAGCGGCT
>JBILKC010000009.1:0-21486 GCA_044376885.1 Hylemonella sp.
TTCGCCTTCTTGATGGGTCAACCACAATTGCACCTGAGCAGATGCATGATTTTGTGCATATGGACTTTTTGGTTTGCGCTGGCCCTTGGCCTGTCGGGTTGTGCAACGCATCCAATACCTGCACCGACGCCGGGTGCAGAGGCTGAACCTCGACCTGCACCGCCTGTGGTTTTGAAGCAACCGCCCCGTATCGGTCTGGCCTTGGGCGGTGGCGCAGCCCGTGGTTTTGCCCATGTCGGGGTCATACAGGTTCTTGAGGAGGCTGGGATTCGGCCTGCCATTGTTACAGGCACCTCCGCCGGGAGTCTGGTTGCGGCCCTCTATGCCAGTGGAAAAAGCGGCAGCCAGTTGCAACAAGTGGCCGAATTGATGGATGAAGCCACGTTTACCGACTGGATTTTTCCTATTTTCAGCCGCGGGATTTTGCGCGGTGATGCGCTCGCGCGCTATGTCCACACGCAAGTCAATGGCCGCCGCATCGAGGATATGGTCATGCCCTTGGGTATTGTGGCCACAGACCTGAACAATGGGCAGGGGGTTTTATTTCAGCGCGGTGACACCGCCACGGCGGTGCGGGCATCGAGCGCTGTGCCTGCAATTTTCCCACCGGTCAAGATCTCCGGACGCGAGTATGTCGACGGGGGTCTGGTGTCTCCGGTGCCGGTCCGTTATGCCCGTCAGATGGGTGCTGAGCTGATCATTGCCGTCGATATCTCGAGCGCACCCGAGGTTAATGCCGCAAGCGACACGCTGCAAATTTTGCTTCAAACCTTCACCATCATGGGCAAAAGCATCAATTTCCTGGAGTTGCGGGATGCCGACATCATCATCCGGCCTATGCTCAATTCGGTCTCGAGCGCAGACTTCACAGCCCGCAAGCGGTCCATCGAAGCAGGGCGGGCCGCGATGACGGCAGCGTTGCCCCAGTTACGGCTTGCCTTGGAGGCAAAAAGCCGGTGAGCGGCTAATTAAGCCTCAAGGTGTAAAGCCTGTAACTTCACAAAATTACACAAAAAAAGGCCTCGTGGTGACACGAGGCCTGAAGGGATCCTTGAACCCTGAGGTTTCGAAAAGATCCGAGGAGACAATCAATAGAAACTTATCGTTTCTAGCGGTTCATTATGTCAGGGTTTTCCCTTGGTTGACACTTTTGAACCCAAATTCAACATTAACGCTTTTTGGCAACAGGTTTGGTTGCGTTGATGGCAGTGGAGGCTACAGCAGCCATATTGGCTTCAGCTATGTCAGTGGCTTGCTTGACAGCTTTTTGCACAGATTCTAGAGCGTTGGTACCGGCAGAGATAGCGCTCTTGAAAACTGCAACTGCAGTTTCGGAACCGGCAGGTGCATTTTTGGAGGCATTGTCAACCAGAGCCATGAATTTTTTCTGTGCGTCCGCAGCTTGAACTTCAACAGCCTTGGTGAAATCAGCACTGGTTCCAGAAGCGATGTCATACAGATGGCGGCTGTAAGCGGCGGTTTTCTCGGCCAAGGGCTGGAACATGTTCGACTGAAGCGTCAGCAACTCTTGAACATCTTTTACGCTCATGGCGGTTTGGGTGTGGCTGGTCGCCTCAGACAAAGCAGCTTTAGAGGCGGTCAGGTTCAGTTCAACCAATTTTTCAACGCCTTCAAAGGCCTTGTGGGTCAAACCAAACAAAATTTCCATATTGGCTTTATTTGCAGCCATAACTTGATCAGCAGTCAACATATCATTCTCCAAAAAGTTAAAAAGTGAACCTGTATCTGCATCTCAACATTTGTCTTGGCTGTCTGTCTTGTAGCCATGTTGCACTGCAGCATAATTTAGATTATACGGAGCCAAATGACCTTTGCAAGTGTTTTTTGTTGCAATGCAGCAAATTAGAGGGTTTCAACTAGAAGTCTGTCGATGAAAGCCTTTTATTCAGACCACTTCGTGCTTCCGCTGCCCGAGGGGCATCGCTTCCCCATGGCCAAATACGGTCAACTCAAAGGCCTTATCCGCCGTGAGCTCAGCGCCATTGATTTGCTGGAGGCACCTCGGGCCAGTGATGGCGAACTCGCTCTTGTGCACCAACCTTCCTATATTTCGGCTGTGGTCACCGGCACGATCAGTGCCGCCGGGATGAAAGAGATTGGATTTCCTTGGAGTCTGGCCATGGTGGAGCGGTCCCGTCGTTCCACAGGAGCGACCATCGCTGCTGCCCGCATCGCAATTGAAGAGGGTATTTGTGGCAACTTGGCGGGGGGCACTCACCACGCCTATGCAGGCCAGGGTGGCGGATTTTGTGTGTTTAACGATGCAGCAGTGGCCGCCCGGCTGATGCAAGCGGAGTGGGCCCGGAAAAACCTAGTATCCAAGCAATTGGGGGTGCTCATCATTGATTTGGACGTTCACCAGGGCAACGGCACCGCCAGCATTTTCCAAAGTGACCCAAGTGTTTTTACGCTTTCCTTGCACGGAGAGAAGAATTACCCGTTCCGTAAAGAGACGAGTGACCTCGATGTTCCCTTAGCCGACGGGTGTTCAGATGCTGACTATTTGGGATCGCTTGAAGATGCGTTGACTGAGGCGAGCGCCCGATTTGATCCTGGTCTTGTGATTTATCTGGCAGGTGCTGACCCCCATGAAGGCGACAGGCTGGGCCGTCTGGGGCTCAGCTTTGAAGGTCTGATGGCCCGTGATCACCGAGTGTTTGACTGGTGTTTGCAGAAGCGAATTCCTGTGGCATTTGTAATGGCCGGCGGCTATGGACACCATATACAGACCACCCTTGAGGTCCAGATGAATACCTACCGCGTCGCACTCGAGTACTGGCACAAGTGGAAAAGGCCCATAGCAACTGAGATGTGAACAGAAAGCCGCTCGCACAACAAGAGGCACAACAAGAAGCAAGCAGGCGACTACCGATAACGACATGCACAATGTCACATATCCCCTGACCATCAAACAGGCCGCTGCTGGCAAAATCATATGCAAATGACGCATGACAATGACAAACTTCGAGTCCAGGTGCCCGAGCAGTTGCCTAAACCGCCCCGCCCTGAGGGTCGGGATGCTTACCGGGTATTTCGCACTATCCAGACCCGCTGGCTCGATAACGATATCTATGGCCATATCAACAACACGGTTTACATCACCTGGTTTGACACGGCCGTGAATGCCTGGCTGATTGAGGAGGGTGTAATCGATGTGCATCATGGCCCAACCATCGGTCTGGTGGTTGAGATGCACTGCAACTACTTTGCACCTTTGGCGTTTCCTCAGCCGCTGGAAGCGGGAATCCGGATTGCTAAACTCGGCAACTCCAGCGTGCGCTATAACATCGGGGTTTTTGCGAAGGGCGAGGCTCTGGCAGCAGCACAGGGGCACTTTACGCATGTCTACGTGGACCGGCAAACCCGTCGCCCCATGCCGCTCGCTGACAAACCAAGAAAAATTCTGGAGAAACTGCTGTGAACAACCCAATTCAAAATCCCACACTTGCCCCGACCACGAGTCCGGAATTGGCAGAACAACCCACGCCAGCCAGTACTGCGGCCGTTGATCAAGCCATCATCTCCCGCATGTCGGCTCGCGCTTTCACCCGGCAGCCGGTATCAAAAGATCTCATCCAGACGCTGCTTGAGGTGGCCAGCCGGGCACCCTCCGGTACCAACACCCAGCCGTGGAAAGTGTATGTATTGCAAGGCAATAGCCGCGATGCACTGGTCGATAAGGTCTGTGCTGCTCATGACGCCATTCGCGCCAATCCTGCATTGGCCGCTGACTACCGGGAGGCTTATGACTATTACCCCGAGAAATGGGTCAGTCCCTACATCGACCGCCGGCGTGAAAACGGCTGGGGACTTTACGGTCTGCTCGGCATCGGCAAAGCCGACAAAGACAAGATGCATCTGCAGCACCAGCGCAATTACAAGTTTTTTGATGCGCCGGTGGGCTTGATGTTCACGATCGACCGCATCATGGGCCGTGGCTCGCTGGTAGACATGGGCATGTTTCTGCAAAACATCATGATCAGCGCCCGAGGACACGGCCTGCACAGCTGCCCGCAGGCGGCCTGGAACGGATTTGCCAAAATCATTCTGCCGCATATCGGTGCAGGCGATGACGAAATGCTGGTCTGCGGCATGGCGCTGGGCTACGCCGATGCGACAGATGTTGTTAACACCTTTCATACCCCGCGTGTGCCGGTCTCGGAATTCACGCGCTGGCTTGAATAGTGTCTTGGTGCTTGCTGTTTTGCTTACGCGCCAGGTACACCATTTTGTTGCTGCATCGTCTCACGCAGATCAGTTGGGCTCAAGCAACTCGGCTTTAGAACTCACTTATCTGTATTTTCCTTAAACCCCTGCGCTTAACTCCCGCGCCTATCCTCACATGACCAAACCTCATATTCTTGTCGCTCGTGCCGTTTTTCCTGAAGTTATCTCCCGTCTGGAGCAGCACTTCAACGTTGAGTCCAACCAGACCGACGAAGTCTGGTCCAAAGCACAATTCATCAACAAGCTTCGAGACAAAGTTGGTGCTTTCACAACCGGTTCCGATCGCATTGATGCCGAGGTGCTTGCTGCCTGCCCGCATCTCAAAATTTGCGCCAACATGGCTGTGGGGTACAACAACTTTGACATTCCCGCCATGTCAGCCAAGGGCGTCATTGGAACCAATACCCCTGATGTGCTGACCGAAACCACCGCCGACTTCGGCTTCGCCCTGATCATGGCAACCGCTCGCCGTATGGCCGAGAGCGAGCATTACCTGCGCGCCGGGCTGTGGACCAAGTGGAGTTTTGACATGTTTGCCGGCTCGGACATCCATGGCTCGACGCTGGGTATCCTGGGTATGGGGCGCATCGGCCAGGGCATTGCCAGGCGCGGGGCTTTGGGATTTGGCATGAAGGTCATCTACCACAACCGCTCCAAGCTGGATGCGGCCACTGAGTCAGAGTGCAAAGCAAGTTATGTCAGCAAGGAAGAATTGCTCAAGACGGCGGACCACCTGATTCTGGTCCTGCCGTATTCAGCCGCTTCACACCACGCCATTGGGGCTGCTGAGTTGGCGCAAATGAAACCAACGGCCACGCTGGTCAATATCGCCCGCGGCGGCATCGTGGATGATGCCGCGCTGGCGCTTGCGCTGAGCAACAAGCAGATTGCCGCAGCAGGCCTGGATGTTTATGAGGGCGAGCCCGCAGTTCACCCCGATCTCCTCAAGGTTCCCAATGTCGTGCTTACGCCGCACATTGCCAGCTCAAGCGTTCCTACACGCTTGGCCATGGCCAATCTTGCGGCAGACAATCTGATTGGATTCCTGATCCAGGGCAGGGCGCTGACGCCCCTGAACTAGGCTTTGGACTTGCACTTTAGCTTGTCGCTGTACTGCTTTAAATCTGCTTGTCTGAAATCAGCCCGACAATAGGTGCTAGGAGATTTTTGCCTTGAATGATGTGTTGCTATGGCTGGTGCTTGCAGGGATATTCCTGAGTTGTGCTCTAACGCTGTGGCTGGGTCTGCGTGCCCGTGATGCGAGTCACCGCGCTGCAATGCAGGACAAGGCCGAACTGCTGAGCGCCGTAATGGCCGGTTCCGAGCGGCTGGCACGTGAGATACGACAGGAATTGAGCGAATCGTCCCGTGCAGCGCGACAAGAATCCAGCGCCACGCTGGCTACGTTTCAGCAAACCCTAACCCAACAGGCTGCCGAGGCCACACGCACCCAGAACACCCAGATTGATGCCTTTGGCCAGCAGCTGGCCCTGCTGCAAAAAACCCTGACCGACTCTTTAGCCATGCAGGTCAATCACCTGAGTGAGTCCAATGCACGGCGTCTGAGCGAAGTCCGGCAAACCCTTGAAACCCAGCTGGCGCAACTGCAATCCAGCAACGCCTCCAAGCTGGAGGAAATGCGCGCCACGGTAGACGAAAAACTTCAAGCCACCTTGCAGAACCGTCTCGGTGAGAGCTTCAAGCAGGTAGCCGAACGGCTTGAACAAGTGCACAAAGGCTTGGGCGAAATGCAAACACTTGCCCAAGGCGTGGGTGACTTGAAACACCTGCTCACCAATGTCAAAACCCGCGGTATTTTTGGTGAAGCGCAGCTGGCCGGCCTGCTGGAACAGGTGTTTGTGCCTGACCAATATGCGGTTCAGGTGGCTACGCGGCCAGGCAGCAAAAACGTGGTCGACTTTGCCATCAAGCTGCCTGGGAAAGCCGAAGATGGTTCGCCTCTGTGGCTGCCGATCGACGCCAAGTTCCCCAACGAAGATTATGAACGCCTGCTTGATGCCCAACAGCGCGCGCATGCTGGCGATGCCGAGGCGGCGGGCAAGGCGCTGGAGGCCAGAATCCGCTCTGAGGCCAAATCCATTGCCGAAAAATACATCGAGCCGCCCTACACCACTGATTTCGCCATTTTGTTCTTGCCGACCGAGGGGCTCTATGCCGAGGTTCTGAGGCGTCCGGGCCTGATTGAAGTCCTGCAGCGCGAACATCGCATTACGCTGGCCGGGCCTACCACCCTGCTGGCCATGCTGAGCTCCTTGCAAATGGGATTCAGGACATTGGCGCTTGAAAAGCGCTCCAGTGAAGTCTGGCAGGTGCTCGGTGCAGTCAAGACCGAGTTTGAGAAATTCGGCGGTGTGCTGGCCAAAGTGAAGTCACAAACCGAAACCGTGCTCAACACACTTAACAACGCCGAGACGCGCAGCCGGGCCATGGGCAGGGCTTTGCGTCAGGTCGAGGCCTTGCCGGAGACGCAAAGCCAGCTTCTGCTGCCCGACGATGTGTATTCAGAAAAAGGGGCGCAAGAGATTTGACATCCCGTTTTGCACTGGGCCGGTTGGTGGGCGGTCATATCTGTTTGCATGCCTGCATGGCCGGAATGCGGATGGCTGCACCGCTGTTGGCTCTGAACCAGGGATACAGCCCGCTTGCTGTGGGCGTGTTGCTGGCCCTGTTTGCGGTCACCCAGGTATTTCTGGCTTTGCCCGCCGGGCGCTATGCCGATCGACATGGACTCAAACGCCCCGTGGGGTTCAGTGTAGTGGCATCAACCCTGGGTGCCGGTCTTGCAGTGGCGTTCCCAATTTTTCCGGTGTTGTGCCTAAGTGCCCTGCTGACGGGTGGTGCGACCGGTGCGGCTGCAATTGCCTTGCAGCGGCATGTCGGGCGGGCTGCACGCGATGCTACCGAGCTCAAGCAGGTATTTAGCTGGCTATCCATCGGGCCTGCAATGTCTAATTTTCTGGGTCCTTTCACGGCCGGCCTGTTGATCGACCATGCGGGGACCTGGCTGGGGGGTGCGCCTGGAGACGTGACCGGCTTTCGCGCTGCCTTCTTGCTGATGGCGCTGCTCCCCCTGGTCAGCTGGCTATGGGTGCGTCAGAGCCACGAACTTCCTGCAGTACCAAGCAAGCCGAACCAATTGCCACGTCGCGCCTGGGATTTGCTTCGCGAACCCATGATGCGGCGCTTGTTGGTGGTGAACTGGTTTTTATCGTCTTGTTGGGATGTACATACCTTTGTCGTACCAGTTTTAGGGCACGAGCGGGATTACAGTGCATCTGTGATCGGTACCTTGCTGGGCGCGTTCGCTATTGCTGCCGCTCTGGTGCGCTTGAGCATGCCCATGCTGGCTGCACACCTCAAAGAGTGGGTGGTGGTGTCCGGGGCCATGGTGCTTACAGCGGTGCTGTTTTGCATCTACCCGTTCATGGAAACGCCTTTGACTATGGGCATCTGTTCAGTGCTGCTGGGCATTGTGCTCGGCTCGGTTCAGCCCATGATCATGAGTACCCTGCACCAAATTACGCCTGCCGATCGTCAGGGCGAGGCGCTGGGCTTGCGGCTCATGTCCCTGAATGGCTCCAGCGTGGTCATGCCCATGCTGTTTGGCACGGTTGGCGCTGTTGTCGGGGTATCGGTGGTGTTCTGGACCGTGGGACTGGTGGTGGGAATGGGTAGCCACACCGCCTGGAAACTCAGGCCTCTG
The DNA here is from genome assembly GCA_044376885.1 of Hylemonella sp. GTDB lineage: Bacteria > Pseudomonadota > Gammaproteobacteria > Burkholderiales > Burkholderiaceae_C > JBEIGE01. The sequence goes on from JBILKC010000009.1 coordinate 7,973, forward strand.
CACCCTTCTCAAGTGCATAAAAATTCCGGATAACGTCCCAGGCGGCCTGGGGTTCATCCACAAATTCAAACAGCGACAGATCGTGCTCAGAGATTACGCCTTCCTCTACCAGCATCTCAAAGTTGATCAGGCGTTTCCAGAACGCCGAGCCATAGAGGATCACCGGCACAGGTTCCGATTTCCCGGTTTGAACCAGTGTAAGGATTTCAAACAGTTCATCCAGGGTGCCGAAGCCACCTGGGAAAGCCACCAGCGCCTTGGCGCGCATCATGAAGTGCATTTTGCGCAGTGCAAAGTAGTGGAACTTGAAGCTCAGACTAGGCGTAATGAAAGGGTTGCCGCTTTGCTCATGCGGCAGGGCAATATTCAGGCCGATATTGGGCGCGCCTGCCTCATGCGCGCCGCGGTTGGCAGCTTCCATGATGCCCGGTCCGCCCCCGGTACAGATGAAGAGCCTCTCATTGACGGGTAGCTTTGCGCTGTATTCGGCCACAATGCGGGCAAAACGCTGAGCCTGCTCATAGTGTGCTGCATTGCGCACCGCACGCTCGGCCAGCACCAGTGCTTTGGCATCTCCAGAAGATTGCGCTTTTGCCAGCATGGTTTGCGCATCTTCAGGTGCTGCAAAACGTGCGCTGCCAAAAACCACGATGGTGTGCTCGATGCCCTGACTTTGCTGGTCCAGATCCGGCTTGAGCATTTCCAGCTGAAATCGGATACCCCGGGTTTCGCGGCGCAACAGAAATTCTGGATCCGCAAAGGCCAGCCGGTAGGCGTCGGCTTCCAGGGGCATGCCGGCGTCCGCATGAGCTTTGAGGTCGCTCCAAGCGTCAGCCAGGGTGCGTTGGTTCAAGTCGTGAGTTGTTTTCATGGCATTTATCCAGGCCCTAAGGGCGTTCAGACCATGGGCAATCACGGCAAATGTTGGCTACCTTCTGATGGTGCGTAACGATGATGACCCGTTGCAGAGCCAGTTGAACCGGCTCAGAAGCCAAGCGGGGAAGGTCAGCCAATCCGAAGCCCTTCAGACCCGTTTACGGTACTCGCCCGTGCGGGTGTCAATCTCGACTTTGTCGCCCTGAGCGACAAAAATCGGTACGCCAATTTCGAAGCCGGTGGCGATTTTGGCGGGCTTGAGCACCTTGCCAGACGTGTCGCCTTTGACGGCAGGTTCAGTCCAGGTGATCTCTCGTACAACGCTGGTGGGCAGCTCAACCGAAATCGCCTTGCCGTCATAGAACACCACTTCAAGTTCCATGCCATCTTCCAGGTAGTTCAGGGTGTCGCCCATGTTTTCAGCTTCCACCTCGTACTGGTTGTAGTCTGCGTCCATGCAGACATACATGGGATCGGCAAAGTAGGAATAGGTGCAGTCTTTTTTATCCAGAATGACCTGATCCATCTTGTCGTCCGCCTTGAAAACCACTTCGGTTCCGAAGTTGGCGATCAGGCTTTTGAGCTTCATGCGCACGGTGGCTGAATTGCGTCCACCCCGGCTGTATTCGGTTTTGAGCACAACCATCGGGTCTTTGCCGTGCATGATGACATTGCCTGCGCGAATTTCTTGAGCGATTTTCATAGTGATGTTTCCATTGAGATGCCGCTCATTGCGCGATGACGCTCATGGGCGCGGCTGGTCGAGGCGGAGTGGACAAAAAATCCGCTTTATTTCCGCAAAGCCTCAAATTTTAATGCTTTTTGACCCTTACGCAGTTCACACCTCCATCGGCAAGCCATTTATCGCTGCAATGCCGCCACAAACGCAAGTAGTTGGCTCAACAGATCGGTTTGCTGCAGCAGCTGCGTCCGGCTCGAACGCACACAGTCGGTCCAGTCTTGCAACGCAAGTTCCCCAGGCAGGACCAGGGGGGCTGTGTTGACACCATTCCAGGCGTGGTGAAACGCGCGCAAAGATTGCGGTGCCTCAATGGCCTGCATAAACGCCTTGAGTTTGTCATGGTGGGCATTGTCATGCTGCGGATAGATTTGCCAAACCAGCGGCTTGCCCGCCCACAGCGCCCGGACCAGCGAGTCTTCGCCCCGCACAAAATTGACATCACAGGACCAGAGCAGGTGGTCGTAGTCATCCTGGCTGAGGTAGGGTAAATATGAAATTGATAGCGCACTTCTCATGTTCCATAAGGGTTCCCGCTCATTTTTACTCCTAACCGCTAACTGAACGGCTTCGGTGGCCCGCCCGGCGGTCACCAGCAGCCGCGTCTGCAGCGGCTGGGCGGCCAATTGGCTAATCAGGTTTTGCAGGGCAGGGGGCTCGTAACAGAACAGGCTGATCAGCCGCTCAGGTCGACCCACTTTGTCTTGAATGCAAGGAACGTCTTGCTGGTGCAGCCAGGTGTTTCGGTCAAACGCCTTCTGACGGGCCAATAAACAGTCTTCCCTTAGCAGGCCACCGGTACCGGCTGTGAAGCCGGGATAGAAGAAATGCCGGGTCAGCCCCCGGCCCGGGCCATGCATCACCGGTGATTCAAGCCCATGGTTTCTAGCCACATAAGGCTCGGCAGACAGGTACTCCAGATTGATCCAAACGGGTTTTATGCCGCTTGCCTCTGCCCGTGCCCGGTATATCGCGAGCACCTCAGAAGCAATATCGCAGCCGAAAGTCTCTACGATGACCTCAGCAGCAGTTAAGTCCGACACGTCCAGTGCTTGGCTCCAGGTCTTGACCTCAACACCATCGCGGCCTTGAGGCGCCATCCAGGTCAGAGCGCAGGGGTCATCTACCCAGAGGCGAACCTGATGACCCCGATCCACCAGACAGCAACTGAGCCGCCAGGACACGCCCAGATCGCCATGGTTGTCGATAACTTTGCAAAAAATATCCCAGAGCATGCCCGGATTGTCCACAATAGCGACCCATGCCAACCGATTCAAATCCAGAAAGCACATTAACTCCCGAACCACCGTCTGAGCCAGTGCAGGTTCATACGGACCAGCTGCTGAGTGAAGTTGCTTCACTGCCCGGTCTACCCGGGGTGTACCGTTACTTTGACGCAAAAGGTGCTGTGCTCTATGTCGGCAAGGCGCTGAACCTGAAAAAACGGGTATCGAGTTACTTTCAGAAAAACCATGGGGGTACGCGCATCGGCCACATGGTGAGCAAAATTGCGCGCATGGAAACCACGGTGGTGCGTTCCGAGGCAGAGGCCTTGCTGCTGGAAAACAACCTGATCAAGGTGTTGCACCCCAAATACAACATCCTCTTCAGGGATGACAAAAGCTACCCCTATCTGCGCATCAGCGGCGCATCTTCAGGTCCAGCCAAAGCCGCAGCAGCCACTCCCCGCGTCACCTACTACCGCGGCGCGGTAGAGAAAAAACACCTCTACTTCGGGCCTTACCCCAGCGCCTGGGCCGTCAAGGAAGCGATCGTATTGCTGCAAAAGGTGTTCCGTCTGCGCACCTGCGAAGACCCTGTATTCAACAACCGTACCCGGCCCTGCCTGCTGTATCAAATCAAGCGCTGCTCCGGCCCCTGTGTCGGACTGATTTCCCAGGAGGACTATTTGCAGGACGTGGCAAACGCCAAGCAATTTTTGCAGGGTGATACCGATCAGGTCCTGACAGTGCTGGAGCGGCGCATGATGGCGCATGCCGACAACCTGGCATTTGAGCAGGCGGCTGAATTGCGCGATCAGATTGGTGCACTCTCCAAAGTGCTGCACCAGCAGTCGGTAGACAACGTTGCAGATAAAGATGTTGATATTCTGGCGGTCAAGGTACAGGGTGGGCGGGCCTGCGTTAACCTGGCCATGGTGAGGGGTGGCCGACATCTGGGGGATCGGCCTTACTTTCCGGTTCATGTAGAAGACGCGGTAGGTTTCGTGGACGACGATGACGAGGGAGATGTTCTGGATGCGATCAAGCCGGAAGTTCGGGTGCTGGAGGCATTTATTGCCCAGCATTATCTGGAGGTGCCGGTCGTGCCCTCGCTGATTACCAGTGAGCCTGTGCGAAAAAGCTTGGTGGATGCCCTAACGGTTCAGTCGGGCGTTAAAGTCAGCGTGGTTCACCAGCCGCGCGAACAGCGCCGCACCTGGCTGGAAATGGCGCAGACCAATGCCGCCCTGCAATTGGCCCGACTCTTGGCAGAAGAGGGTTCCCAGCAGGCCCGCACTCGCGCGCTGGCCGAGGCGCTGAACCTTGCGCAGGAGTCTCTCGACGAGTTCCGTGTGGAGTGTTTTGACATTTCGCACACGGCCGGTGAGTCCACACAGGCGTCATGCGTGGTGTTTCACCACCACAAAATGCAAAACGCCGAATACCGGCGCTACAGCATTGAGGGCATTACGCCAGGCGACGACTATGCTGCCATGCGCCAGGTGCTGACGCGCCGCTACAGCAAACTTGCTGAAATGCAGCGCGAACAAGGTCAGTTGGACGGCGCGGTGGGCACCGCGCGTATGCCCGATCTGGTGTTGGTGGATGGCGGACAGGGGCAGGTATCGATGGCGCGCGAGGTGTTTGAATCCCTCGGGCTCGATCTTGGTTTGATTGTGGGTGTAGAAAAAGGGGAAGGGCGAAAAGTCGGGCTGGAAGAGTTTGTTTTTGCTGACGGCCGGGACAAGGTTTATCTGGGCAAAGATTCGGCAGCCCTGATGCTGGTCGCCCAGATCCGGGATGAAGCCCACCGCTTTGCCATCACAGGCATGCGCGCACAGCGCGCCCGGGTGCGCGTGGGTGGCAGCAAGATTGAGGATATTGCCGGTATTGGGCCCAAGCGGCGCGCCCGGCTTTTGCAGCGCTTTGGCGGTGTGCGGGGTATCGCCCAAGCCAGCGTGGATGAAATTGCGACCGTCGAAGGAATTTCGGCAGAGCTCGCTGAAACCATCTACCGTGCCATGCATTAAATCGGCGGCTCATCAACATCCAAACACTGCTGATGACTGTTTGATGACATGCCACAATCACGTATGTTTTTGACTATTCCCACCCTGATGACCTGGACGCGCATCATTGCGATTCCGTTGATCGTTGGCGTTTTCTACCTGCCTATAGAACCAGGTACGCGCAACCTGGTGGCCACCTCCATGTTTGTTGTGTTTGCCCTGACAGACTGGCTTGATGGCTACTTGGCGCGCAAACTCAACCAGACCTCATCCTTTGGTGCATTTCTTGATCCGGTTGCGGACAAGTTTCTTGTGTGTGCTTGCGTGCTGGTTCTAGTGCACCTTAACCGCACAGATGTTTTTGTGGCGCTGATCATCATTGGCCGCGAAATTGCAATCTCCGCCCTGCGTGAGTGGATGGCCCAGATTGGTGCGTCCAAAAGCGTTGCTGTGCACATGATTGGCAAGCTCAAAACCGTCTCCCAAATGGTTGCGATTCCGTTCTTGTTGTTTGATGACACCTTGTTTGGCCTGATTGACACCCGGCTTTGGGGCCATTGGCTGATCTGGATTTCTGCTGTGCTCACGGTGTGGTCCATGATTTACTACTTGCAGAAAGCCGTCCCGGAGATTCGGGCCCGGGTCAAATGAGCAGCCGCCTGGATGGCGATGCTCTTATTCGCTTCATGCCGCTGGTGTTCGTGCTGATCTGGAGCACGGGTTTTATTGTGGCGCGCTACGGCATGCCCCATTCGCCACCCCTCACGTTTCTGGTGGTCCGCTACCTGCTCTCCATTCTTTGCTTTTTGCCCTGGATCATGCTGGCCAAAGTGGCATGGCCCCAAGGACGTGTCCAGTGGGGACACCTGGCTATCACCGGCATTCTCATGCACGCGGGTTACCTCGGGGGCGTTTGGGCCGCCGTCAAGGCAGGGATGGGATCCGGTTTATCGGCCCTGATTGTGGGCTTGCAACCCGTGTTGACAGCCATCTGGCTGTCCTCCACCGGGGCTCAGGTCACGCGCAGGCAGTGGGCGGGTCTGGTGCTGGGCTTTGGAGGACTGGTGCTGGTGGTCTCGCGCAAATTCGGCCAGGGGGCAGAGGCCGACTGGATCAATTTAAGTTTTGCTGCCCTGGCGCTTGTCAGTATTACGGTTGGAACGCTGTACCAAAAACGGTATGTCAGTCCATGTGATGTGCGCTCAGCCAATGCGGTACAGATCATGGCCGCGCTTGCGGTCACTTTGCCGTTTTCCTTGTTTGAAACCGAAGCCATGCAATGGAATATTGAACTTGCTGCGGCCATGGCGTGGTCGGTGCTGGCTTTAACTGTAGGTGGCAGCTCGTTGCTGTACATCTTGATTCAACGGGGCGCTGCCACAGCTGTGACAAGCCTGCTTTATTTGGTACCACCCACCACGGCAGTGATGGCCTGGGTGCTGTTCTCCGAAGCCATCACCCTGGCCACCGTGGTCGGCACGGCATTGACGGCGCTGGGCGTGAGTCTTGTGATCAAGCCCGCAAGGTGAGTCAAGTTTTTTTTGTTGATTGCAGTCAACTCTAGGGTTTGTACGGAGTTGTGGCGCACGTCGCGTGACAAGGTTTTGCATCTTTGCGGAATTTTTTTTCTTTGCACAGTGTCTATCTGTGGTTCAGAACTAAAAACGTCTAGAATCGCGTCCGCGCTGAAGTATTGTCATGTTTGATATTGTCGTGTTTCGATTGTTTTATTGAGAGTGACGAAATTTGCATACACACGGCTTTAGTTGCTGACCGATCGTTCGCTCAGCCATCCGTAGACTTGTTGCCATCAGCCATATTTTTGAAAAATTTTATTAACACCGTTTATTGCCAAGGGGTCATTTGTGAACAAAACTGAACTCATCGAACACATCGCCAAACATGCCGATATTTCCAAAGCAGCTGCAACCCGCGCTCTGGAGTCCACTATTGGTGCTGTAAAGACCACCTTGAAAAAAGGTGGCTCTGTGTCTCTGGTGGGTTTTGGTACTTTTGCGGTGGGCAAGCGTGCTGCGCGTACCGGTCGCAATCCACGCACCGGCGCAGCGATTAAAATCAAAGCTGCCAAAGTTCCAAAGTTTCGTCCAGGCAAGGCATTGAAAGATGCCCTGAACTGATTTGGTTTTCAAGTGGGGAGATTAGCTCAGTTGGTAGAGCGGCGCCTTTACACGGCGTAGGTCGGCGGTTCGAGCCCGTCATCTCTCACCACTTACACAAAGGCGAACACAGGTTCGCCTTTTTTGTTGTTTTTGAAAGAGTACGTGCATGTTTGATTACGTTCGCAAGCATACGAAGATCATGATGGGGGTTCTGTTCCTGTTGATCATTCCATCATTCGTGCTGTTTGGGGTGGACGGTTACAACCGCTTTAATGACCAAGGGGCCAAAGTGGCCCGGGTGGACGGACACGACGTCACCCAGGCTGAGTGGGATGCAGCGCACAAGCAAGAGGTTGACCGCTTGCGTGCTTCCATGCCCACCCTTGACGCCAAGTTTTTTGACTCCCCCCAAGCCCGCTATGCTTCACTTGAGCGCCTTGTGCGTGATCGCGTGCTTTTGGCTGCAAGCGAAAAAGCCCATCTGGTAACCACAGATACACGGCTGGCCCGAGAGTTGCAACAAAACCCGACCATAGCCTCTTTGCGCAAAGCCGATGGTACGCTTGACATGGAGCGTTACCGCCAGCTGCTGGGCAGCCAAGGCATGACCCCTGAAATGTTCGAGGCCCGTGTTCGGGCTGACTTGTCGTCAAGACAAGTTGATGCCGGCCTGACTCAAACCGGACTGGTCACACCGGCGCTGGCTGATGTGTCCCTGAATGCGTTTTATGAGCGTCGCGAAGTCCAACTGGCCCCTTTCCAGAGTGCCGAGTTTGTCAAGCAGGTCAACCCCACTGATGCTGATTTGCAGGCGTTCTACCAAGCCAATGCTGCGCTGTACCAATTGCCTGAACAGGCAACGATTGACTATCTGGTGTTGGACCTTGATGCTGTGAAGAAGTCAATCACCCTCAATGAAGCAGACGTCAAGTCGTATTACGAACAAAACGTGGCCCGCCTCAGTGGCACTGAAGAGCGCCGTGCCAGCCATATTCTGATCACTGCAGCCAGCAGTGCACCGGCGGGCGAGCGTGACAAGGCCAAAGCCCGGGCAACCGAGCTGCTGCAGGCTGTGCGCAAATCTCCGGATACCTTTGCCGAGGTGGCACGAAAGAATTCGCAAGACCCTGGTTCTGCTCCCGCCGGTGGCGATCTGAATTTCTTTGCCCGTGGCGCGATGGTCAAGCCTTTCGAAGACACGGTGTTTAGCCTGAAGAAAGGCGACATCAGTGAACTGGTGGAAACGGACTTCGGTTACCACATCATCAAACTCACTGACATCAAGGCTCCCAAACAAAAAAGCTTTGAAGAATTGCGGGCTGGTCTGGAGTCAGAACTCAAGACCCAACAGGCCCAGAAAAAATACGCTGAATCAGCGGAAGCCTTTACTAACGGTGTGTATGAGCAATCCGATACCCTAAAACCCGTGGCAGAACGTCTGAAGCTAGAGGTCAAAACGGCCACGGGCGTAACGCGTGCGCCAGCCCCCGGAACACGCGGAACGCTGGCCAACGCGAAATTCCTTGCAGCGGTTTTTGCTGCTGATTCGGTTGAGAAAAAACGCAACACCGAAGCTGTGGAAATTGCACCCAACCAAATGGCTGCGGCAAGAATTACCGAGTACACCCCGGCACGTACCCAGCCCTTTGACGATGTCAAGGCCAATGTGCGTGAACGTGTCATTGCATCCCGTGCAGCCGAACTGGCCAAAACCGAGGGCATGAAAAAGCTGGCGGAATGGAAAACAAACGCACAGTCGGCCAACCTCAAACCCGCCCAAACAGTCTCCCGAGACCAACCCCAAAACTACCCAGCGCCCTTGCTGGATGCCATTTTGCGTGCAGATGCGACCGCATTGCCCCAGTGGGTGGGTGTTGAGCTGGGCGAACAGGGTTACGTCATTGCCAAAGTGATGAAGGTGGTGAACCGGGATGCGCCCTCAGAGGCGGTCCAAAAGCAAGACCGCGCACAGTACGCGCAGTGGTGGACGAGTGCAGAAGGCCTTGCTTATTACCAATTTCTTCAGAAACGGTTTAAGGTACAAATCAAAGTACCCAAGCCATCGTTTTCTACATTGGATCTGCCGCAGTAAGCGGCTGGCCTTAGCCTTTAAGGTGAGGCTATAATTCCGCACAGCGGTGGCTGTAGCTCAGTTGGTAGAGTCCAGGATTGTGATTCCTGTTGTCGTGGGTTCGAGCCCCATCAGCCACCCCATATAAAATATGGAAACCCTGCTATCAATTTGGTGGTGGGGTTTTTTCTTTGGTGTTGCTTGTGGGCAATCTGTAGGCAACATTGCTAAACGCTACCCCAATGGCTCAGTTTTGGATGCCAGTCAAAATCCGGGTCAGTGACATTGCCAACCCCGGACTCCGGATCATCGTGTTGCTAAGTCCGAGGGGGGGCAGCGCACCCAATCTTGTTATTAATCAATAGCAAGAAGCAGAAATTCACTCCATTTTTACATCTGCAAATGCGATTGCTTCAGCAAATTTTCTACTTTCTTGAACCATGAACTCAGAAAAAGCCTCAGGAGTAGATGGGGTTGGTTTTAGCCCAAGATCAATAAGTTTTTTGGAGATTTCAGGTTTTTTGAGTGCACTTGTAATAGAGGCATTCAAGGTGTTACGGATAGCGGGTGGTGTGTCAGACCTGACCAGAATACCAAACCATGATTTGGAAAAGAAAGGCACTCCAGTTGCCTCTTCAAAAGTAGGCACATTTGGCAAGCTTGGATCTCTTTTCTCGGTAGCGATAGCTAACGCCTGTATCTTTGCATCCTTAACAAAGGGAACAACTATGGGAAGATCATTAAGCATGGAGTTAAGTCGACCAGCAATAATATCTTGCAAACCTTCATTGCCTTTGTAAGGAACATGGGTAGCGTTAAAGCCATATTGCTTCTTTATACGTTCAAATCCCAAATGACCGGAACTCGCATTTCCAAAAGATCCATAGGACATCTTATCGCCGTTTAATTTAGCAAACGCCAAAAATTCTTTAGCGTTTTTATAGGGGGCCCCGGTGGGTGCAATCAGGACATGGGGCATTTCTGCCAAGCCCGTAATCGGCACAAAAGCGGTCTTGGGGTCATAGGGTAGTTTAGACATCAGCTGAGCCGAAATAAGAAAGCTTGCCGCATTAACAAAAAGCGTGTGACCATCCGGTGGAGAGGAAGCCGTATAAGCAGCACCGATAGTTGTGCTGGCGCCCGGTTTGTATTCAATTAAAACTGGTTGTTTTAAAGTCTGCGTCATGTCATCTGCAAGAGCACGCACGATAGGCTCAAGCGCGTTTCCTGCCTGATACGGGACAACGATTCTTATTGGCTTACTGGGAAACTGTGCTGCAGCCAAGCTGCTAGTAAGTACCAAAAAGATACCAAGAATTTTCTTGCTGAGGTTTTTCATAAGTTACCTTTTAAAAATACATATTAGTTAGTATTACTGCCACCCAAATATCCACAGCAATTAATTTCAATACGCATTGGAGGTTGGGCCTTAGGGTTACCGACTCTTGATACCTGAATCAGAGTGGAACAGGGGAAGTCACCAGAAAAAAACTCTTGTCGTGCGCGCCATATGTCATGATTTTCGTCTAGATCGATGACGAAGATCTGCATAGACATGATATCGTTCATTACTCCACCAGCCGCCCTTATCAAGTCTTGAATATCAGCAAAAATTTGCCTTGCTTGTTCGTAAGTACTTGAACCATCCGCAACCATACCAGCGACGTAAAAATGTCCATTTTTATGAATTTTGATATTTGACCAAGTTTTTGGTGGTGGAGCAGGAACTTTAGAACCTTCGGGGACGTTTATAGCTTTGTAGCTCATTTGGGCTCACACTTTTCAGAGTTAATCTAAGTTCACTTTATCGAAAGAGCGAGCTGAGTGTCAAGAGGGAAACCCTTAGGGGAATCCATGGACATTACGGCTCCATCCAGGCTCGCAGCTCCAATATTCGGGACATCATGGAGCACAACTTAGAGGAGCCCCAACCGTCAAACTTCGGGTAAGCACGCGAGCCGCAGTGTGGGAAGATAGTGCAGCATTGAAGGATGAAGGCGAGCGAGTCAAGCCGGATTGGGATATGGTGGCGCCACCTGCACCAATCGGCGCGGTCGGTCAGCGCGCCGATTGGTGAGAAGATTGCTACTGTGACTTTGATGCACTGATGAGAGGGGCTGCGTGTCTAACAGACCGAAAGCGCAGTTACGCAAAACCGGATTTCCATTGGTCCGAATGCGATTACTCGAACTGTGCAGTCCATGGGCTTTAGGGTGCCCAAAGTTACTGACCCTCAGATTTTTTTCAAGGAGCTTTCATGACACAACTTACGATCATCACGGGCTCATCACGCGGCATGGGATTGGCCATCGCTCAACAGCTGTGCCAAAAAAACAATTTCATCATCGGGTTATCAAGAAACGTCTCTCAAGAACTCGCACAAACAGCCAGAACACAAGGTGCCAATCTCGAACAATGGGCTGTAGATCTGTCAAATGCAATACCGGTCGCCCAACAACTCTATCGCTGGCTTATTCAATTCAAGCCCAGCACGGTCGAGGAAGTGGTGCTTATCAACAATGCGGGTGTGATTGGACACATAGGCCCTTTAACTCTTGAAAATGCAAAACAAATCGAACAAACCATGCGTATCAATTTAGATGCCCCTATGCATTTAACAGCCGCTTTTTTATCTGCCACTCGAGCATGGTCCATCCCTAAAAAAATTATCAACGTGTCTTCGGGTTTGGCGCGTCGTGCCATGGCGGGCAGTGCCATGTATTGCGCATCCAAAGCAGGACTCGACCACTACAGTCGATGTGTCGCTCTGGATGAAGCCCTCCAAGCCAACGGTGCAAAAATTGTTTCACTCGCGCCTGGCGTTATCGATACCGATATGCAACAAGCCTTGCGACAAGGCGATCCTTCGACTTTTCCTGATCGACAAAATTTCATTCAACTCAAAGAAACCGGCAGCTTGCTCTCCCCCGAGCAAGCTGCTCAAAAAATATTGGCCCATCTTGCAAGACCTGACTTTGGTGTGAACGTGATTGCAGATGTGCGCGACCCTGTTTAATAACTAAAGGAGAGGGTAATCCCCCCAAAAATCCAACAGGGCAGCTACGGACGCCGTTGTTCAGTCGCAGTTCCCCGTGGCCGGGGTTGCTGCAAACCAGACCGGACTGGCGGGCACTTCTTTCGCTGCGCCTATCGTGAGTGGCTACGCTGCGGTCCTTGGCTCCAAGTTCAAGACTGCAGGTGCGACGCAAATCACCAATCAACTGTTGAATACCGCACGCACGGACACGATCAACGGCTATAACGTTGCAGTCCATGGCCGTGGCGAAGCCAGCCTGACCCGCGCACTGGCTCCAGTGACTATTCGGTAATTCTGGAATTCGACTTAACGCCTGAGCACGCCCATCCAGTGCAGTTGTTCCGGCGTTAAGGCTGAATCGGGCGTCATCATGGCGCTGGAAAGCGCCTGACGAATCGCAGGCTCAGGCTCTGGTAAAGGGCCTTTGAGGAGAGCGTCGAGCACCTCAGAGGCTTTTTTCAGTGTCTTGCCGTACAACTCAAAAATCGCGGATACGCTGACGTGTTGTGTGGGGTCGTCCAGCCAGCAGTCGTAGTCGGTTACCAGGCCCATGGTGGCATACGCCATTTGTGCTTCTCTCGCTAAAAAGGCTTCGGGCACATTGGTCATGCCTACCAGTTGGCAACCAGCTTGGCGCATGAAATAGCTCTCGGCCTGTGTGCCCAGGCGCGGGCCCTCCACACAGGCATAGGTCAGCCCCCGGTGCACCTCAATCCCAATACTCCGGGCGGCTGCTTGTATGGCGTCAACCAATGCAGCACTGACAGGCTTGGCTGTAGAGACATGCGCTGCCACACCATTGCCAAAAAAAGTGCGCTCACGCTGGCCCCGGGTCCAATCAAAATACTGCTCGGGAATGGCAATGTCTCCGGGCTTGACCTCCATGGCCAGGCTACCCACTGCCGAAAACCCCAGCAGCATGGTGGCACCGGCTTGTTTAAGGGCGAATATATTGGCGCGGTAATTCACTTCATGGGGCAGCAGGCGGTGACCGTTGCCATGGCGGGCTAAAAACATGACCTCGTGGTTATAAAAACGGCCCCTGATGATGTCTCCCGAGGGTTGGCCAAACGGCGTCGTCTGGGCAATGCGCTGGGTGATGTGCAGACCAGGAAGGTCGTAGAGGCCGGTGCCTCCGATGATGGCGAGCATGATGAAATCTCCAAACGAGTTACTTGGCCAGCGGTATCGCCGGGGTCACCCCGACGACGTGAAAAACATAAAGCATACGCGTCTTGGCCTTGTGTCTGTGCTGTGCCAATGACTTTATTGCAAAGCCTCAGCCCGAGTCATCTGGTGTTTGAGCGCCCGACGCGAAGCGGCGTATGAAGCGGCGGTCGATATGGTCTTTCAGGTGCCAGGCCCAGGCACCGCTGGCACCCAAGCCACCGCGCGACGCAATGGCGCGCCCGTCTGCGGTTCCCAGCAAGGCCAGATAA
>JBILKC010000155.1:0-6922 GCA_044376885.1 Hylemonella sp.
TGACGTGGCTGGTCCACAAGGAAACCGTCACCGTGGCCGAGTTGCTAAGCGCAAGTCGGCTCTGCGAAGACGAGCTCAACGATTTGATCGGCTACGGGGCACTTCCGGCCGTACCGCAAGACCGGCAGGAGCAGGTTTTCAGTGCCAAACTGATCGTGCCGCTGTGCAAGGCGGTGCAGCTCAAGCAAGACTACGACCTGGACACGTTCTCAGTGGCGCTGGTGCTGGGGCTCTTGCAAAAAATAGAATTTCTGCAGGAGCAGTTGTGCGCTCTCGAAAGCCGTCAGGGACTCAGCTCCTGAGGTACCGCCACTAACTCGGGATCAAGCCACCTGAGGGCGGCCCACGTGCAACGCGCTGACCTTGGCAACTGTTCGCCCTATCGGCAAGCCCATGAGCGTCAAGGGCATTTTTTCGCTGCCATACTGGGTTAAATTTGGCTGAATCTGATCCAGATTCCAAGTTTCAACCCAAGCAGCCCACCACCGCATGACCGCCATTTCGTTCCAGCAACACCACGCCGCAATGCTGCTCAAGTATTCCGGCATCAGCTTCATCTCTGGGGCTGTCAACCATGGGTTTTTCAGTGGGGAGCGGTCTTTGTGGACCGCGGCCACGGGTGTTCTGCTGTTTGTGCTGGGTGTGTGGATGGAGCACCGCATGGGCAATAGCCCGCGCAAAGAGGGCGCAGAATTTGCCCGCGCGCTGGTTTGGGGCACGCTGCTGTCCATCGGGCTGGGTTTTTTTACCGGCGGGCTTGCGCATTTCCCCGACTCCCCCGGTCGCAGCGCCTGGGTGGTGCCACTGGGCTATGTGCTCACGGTGGTGGCCTTGCTCTTGCACGAGTCAATCCGCATGACCCGCGCAATCGCCATCTATGCACTGGCACTGGGCCTGGCTGTGGGTGGGTTCAGTTGGGGTGCTTACCAGTGGTTGCTGCTCAACCCCCAGTGGGCGGGTCAAGCCCATGACCATGGTGAGGCCGACCACAGCACCGCCAGTCCGGTCGCGGGCAGCGTGGTCAGCCGTGTGCTCGAAGTGCGCATGACGGACGCCATGCGTTTTACGCCGTCCAGCTTTGAGGCGGTGGTTGGCGAAACCATCCGTCTGGTGGTTTACAACGATGGCCAAGCCGAGCATGAGCTGGTGATGGGCACGCCACAAAGCATCCGCGAACATGCGGCTGACATGAAAAAGAACGGCGGCCATACGGCTGACCATAGCCACGGCGCTGCTGCGGCCATCAGCGTAGCGCCCGGTCAAAGCGGCGAACTCGTCGTGACCTTTGCCCAGGCGGGCGAACTGCAAATGGCTTGCCTGGTGCCTGGCCATTTTGAAGCTGGCATGCGCGGCATCGTCAAGGTTCTGCCCGCTGGAACCCCGTTAGCAGGCATCTCGACCCCGCCGGCCAATACAGGCAAAGCCAAGGCTTCACCCACCCCCGGTGGCACGCACGATCACAGCTCGCACAAGCATTAAGCCCTGCGCCATCAGCAAAACAGCAAAGCAGCGGTGGCGTTGCACGCCGCTGTGTTCAATAGGAACCCGACGAGGCTTTTTCCTTGGCGGCCTTCATCTTGGCCATGACTTGCTGAGCGCCTGCTGCCATCAGACGTGCATCAGAACTGACCGTGACAAACTGGAATCCTTTGGCAATGCGTTTGAGCGCTGCCTCGGGTGTGCCGTTGTGTATGCCTGCAACCACGCCATGCGCCTTGGCGCGTGCCAGGATGTGTTCAACAGCCTCAGCCGCTGGCGGGTCCAGGTCATCGAAGGTGGGGGTGCATCCCAAAGCCAGCGAGAGGTCCGAGGGTCCGATATAGATGGCATCAAGCCCCTCCACCGAGAGAATGTCATCAAGATTGTCCAAGGCCATCGCGGTCTCGATCATGGCAAATCTGACGATGGTTTCATTCGCCTTCTTGGGGTAGTCCGCCCCGCCATAAAGCAATGCGCGGACCGGGCCAAAACTTCGGGTTCCTTGGGGTGCGTAGTTGGTGTAAGCCACCAGTTTTTGAGCATCTTCCCGGGTGTTGACCATCGGGCAAATCACCGCATAGGCACCCGCATCCAGCGTTTTCATCAGAATTCCGGGCTCCAGCCACGGAACCCGCACCACGGGCACAGTGCTGGTGGTCGAGATGGCCTGCAACATCGTGACCATAGCCTGGTAGTCCACCACACCATGCTGAAGATCAATGGTCAGGGAGTCCCATCCCTGGTGGGCCATGGTTTCGGCTGAAAAGCTGTTCGCAATGGCCAGCCAGCCGTTCACAACGGCACCGCCGTTGTTCCAGATCGTCCGCAAATGATTCTCTCGCATGGTTGTCTCCTTGGTGATGGGTATCGTGTTGCAGGGATAGCCTTTGTCAACGCACCATACAGGGACGCTTGGGATCAAATGTCCAACCCGGAACAAGGTACTGCATGGCCATGGCATCGTCACGGGCACCCAATCCGTACTGCAGGTACAGCTGATGCGCAGCCTCAACCTTGGCCATGTCCAGCGCCACACCCAGCCCGGGTTGCTGGGGCACCTGCACCTTGCCGCCCACAATTTGCAACGGCGCTTGGGTCAGGCCTTCTCCGTCCTGCCAGATCCAGTGTGTGTCTATGGCGGTCACCTTTCCCGGGGCCGCAGCGGCCACGTGGGTAAACATGGCCAATGACACATCAAAGTGATTGTTGGAGTGTGAGCCCCAGGTCAAACCCCAATCCCGGCATGTCTGCGCCACGCGCACAGATCCGGCCATCGTCCAAAAGTGCGGGTCAGCAAGCGGGATGTCAACGCTTTGAAGCGCCAGGGCGTGCACCATTTGCCGCCAGTCGGTCGCCACCATATTGGTTGCAGTTGGCAGCCCGGTCTCGCGTCGGAATTCGGCCATCACCTCGCGCCCACTGAACCCATCTTCTGCACCGCAGGGGTCCTCGGCATAGGCAAGCACGCCTCGCATGTCGCGCATCAGGCGTACCGCCTCTTTGAGCAACCACCCCCCATTGGGGTCGAGGGTGACGCGGGCTTGAGGAAAACGCGCATGCAGTGCTTCAACGGCCTCAATTTCAGACTCCCCCGGCAGCACGCCCCCTTTGAGTTTGAAGTCGTTAAAGCCGTAACGTGCCTGCGCCGCCTCTGCCAGCCTGACCACACTCTGGGTGGTCATGGCCTTTTCGTTACGCAGGCGAAACCATGCGTCGCTGTTGTGCATCTCGCTTCGGTAAGGCAGATCCGTCTGGGCTTTGTCCCCAATGTAGAAAAGGTACCCGAGCATTTCTACCGAGCTTCTCTGTTGTCCTTCCCCTAGCAGGGCAGCAACAGGAACATTCAAGTGTTGCCCCAACAAGTCCAGCATGGCCGACTCGACAGCGGTGAGCGCATGGATGGTTGTTCTCAGGTCAAAGGTTTGCAGGCCGCGCCCACCAGAGTCCCGGTCTGCAAAGCGCGTGCGCATGGTGTTGAGAATCGCTTGCACATCGCCCAGGCCCTTGCCCACAAGCAGTTGTGCGCTATCCCTCAGTGTTGCCAGAATCTTTTCGCCACCGGGCACCTCGCCTACACCGGTTCGGCCCGCACTGTCGCTCAGGATCAACAAATTGCGCGTAAAAAACGGCCCATGCGCGCCAGACAGATTCATCAGCATGCTGTCACGGCCCGCAACCGGAATCGCGCGCAGCGCGGTGATAACCGGTGCGTCAGATGCCTTCATGATGCTCATTCAAACGTCTCATTCAAACGTATCAGTCAGCCGTGATCTTGCGGACTTCAATCAACTTCTTCCAACGCGCAAACTCGGAGGCCTGGAAGGCCGTGAATTGCTCCGGTGTGCTGCCAACAATCTCAAAGCCCAAATCCAAGAGCTTGGGTTTGACCTGCGGGTCATTCAATGCCGACGCAATTGCCGCATGCAGCTTCACCTTGATGTCGGCCGGCAGCCCTCGCGGGGCCGCAACCGCTTGCCACGACTGCACATTGGCCTCCTTGATGCCGCTTTCCTCCATGGTGGGAACATTGGGAATTAGCGGGGAGCGTTTGGCGCTAGTGATGACCAGCGGGCGCAACCTGCCGGACAGGATTTGCGGCATGGCTGTGTTGATGTTCATGAATGACGAGTCAACCTGCGCACCCAGCAGATCCGTCATCACCGGGCCACCCCCTTTGTAGGGCACGTGAACACCCAGGGTTCCGGTTTGCTGCCAAAACAGTTCGGCGGTTAAATGGTCACTGCTTCCATTGCCCGAAGATGCAAACGACATCTTTTCAGGATTGGCCTTGAGGAAGGCGATCACATCGGCTATCGATTTGTGGGCGGACTTGGCAGGCACAACCAGCACATTGGGGGCCTGCACGGCCACCGAGATGTAGTCAAAGTCTTTCAGTGCGTCATAAGGCACTTTGGCGATCAGGTGAGGGGCAATCACGTAGGGCCCCAAAGACGCTACCAACAGCGTATAGCCATCCGGAGCCGCCTTTGCAACGCCCGCAGCCCCAATGGTGCCCGTGGCCCCGGCCCTGTTCTCAACCAAAAAGGTACCGCCCAGTTTTTCCTGCAACTTGGGCTGCAGGGTGCGGGCGATCAAATCGGTCGATCCCCCCGGAGGAAACGGAACCACCAGCGTTACCGGCTTGTCCGGCCAGGCCAGCGCGCAAGTTGTGGCCAGCGAAACAGTCAATGCGCAAAGCAGCTTTAGCATTTCAAATCCTCCTCGTTGAAATTGGGTGGCGACAACAGTTTGCAGCAAGTCTAGCTGCAAGCTAGTGCGCCGGGTGGTCAATTATTTCTTGAGGTGAGACTGGGCTAGTAGAGCGTTTGCGCTTGGCGTTGCGGAAGTGCATCGTCATAGGCCTTGCCACCGACCGACCCGTTGGTCACTGCCGCAAGGATTTGGCCTGCCGTGGGAACCTTCGGCCTGTCGGCAATCTGCTCCTTGGACCAAAGGGACGAGCGCTGCAAAGCCCTTGCGCACTGGAAGTACACGGCTTGTACGCAAACCTCGACCACGCACTTGGGCAATACCCCATTCATGGCGAACAACCCAAGCACGTCCGGATCAATACAGATCCTGGCGGTACCGTTCACCCGCACTGTTTCTTGCACGCCCGGAATAAAGAAGATCATCGACACCTCGGGGTTCGAGATGATGTTACGAAGGCTGTCAATTCTGTTGTTCCCCCGGCGCTCTGGCAGCAACAACGTCGTATCGTCTTTCACCCTCACCACGGGGGCGGGGTCTCCGCGTGGTGACACATCCAAACCCGCGTCACCCGATGTTGCCAGCACAACGAAGGGAGAAGCCTCAATCCATGCGCGGTAGATGGGGTGTACGGCAGTCACTTCTTTCTTGAGGGATGCCTCCCCCGGCGCATCAAACAGTGCTTCGAGTTCGGTCATGGCTGTCAGGTAATTCATAAGGTGCATCCGCCAGAGTTAAGGTGTTGTGTCATGGCAAGGCCAGCGGGCTTACAGGTAACGCTCCATGACGATATTGCACCGCGCATACACCGGGTGCTGGCACGTTGACACAACGCCAAAGCCGGAACGTTTATACAAAGTGATTGCGGGCTGAAGCACGGTGTTGGAAAGCAAGAACACCGATGTGGCACCCACCGACTTGGCGTGCGCCAAGGCATGGTCCATCAGTGCGCGGCCATAGCCTTGCCCACGCAGCCCAGGCTCCACGGCCATACGGGCAAGCTGAAACCGCTCAGCGCCCTCTTTGAACAGCGCGCAGACACCGACAACTTGACCCTCGCTCACCAGGCTGAAAACAAAGCCGCCGTTCTCGATCACGTGGCCAGGATGGGCCGCAAGCGCCTTGTCGGCCGCTTCAAGCGCGAAGTGCTCCGAAATCCAAAGCTCGTTGAGCCGGATGAAGTCTGGCAAGTGCGAGTAGTTGTTGGTCTCGATCTTCATCCCCACAGCGCTCATTTTCCAGCAACTGCCAGCAAGGCCTTCGGATGCAAGTCGGCAAACTGCGATTGCGACAAACCGGTGTGTTCGGGAGCTTCCACCGCAGGGAAAGAGACAGGCTGAGTTTTACTCGCCTTCATTTGCCGCACAGATTCAAGTAACTCAGCAGCCAGGTCGCGCTTGGATTCGTAAGCACGCAGTTGCGCCTCGCTAAGAGGTTTAGATTTCGAGGACACGAAGAATTTCCTTCAACTTTGCGCCGGCGGTGTGTGCGTATGGGTTTTAGCAAGCTGCTTTCAGATAAGAATAACCTTAAGCATGAGCTGCCGATTGCAGCACTTCAGTAGCCCATTGGTTGAGACTCTTGCCTGAGGCTTGGGCAGCCACCAAAGCTGCACCATGAATTTCTGGAGAGACACGAAGCATCAACTTGCCTGATGCAGGTTTCTCTGGTTTAACGCCTTGTTCTTTGCAATCATTCAGGAAGTCCTCAATGGCCAATTCAAACTCATGGCGAAGATCGGCGACGGTTTCGCCGTGGAAGCTGATGATGCTGCGCAACCCAAGAACACGACCAACGAAGATGTTGTCGCGCTCATCGAACTCGATGCGAGCTGTGTAGCCTTTGTGGTTCATGGTATTCATGGATGTTCTCCGATTCGTTCAAGCAACTCCCGGATTTCTTCGACTTGGTAGCGCTTGGCTTCTTTGCCAGGGTGCGGGCGATGGCAACGCCACTGTTCGCCTTTAATGATTATTTTGACGCGTGAGCCTTCCCGCTCAAATATTTCACCACCAAGTGCAACCAACAGGGCTTCGATATCGTTGAACGCAATCGAAGGCGATGTAGGCTTAGTAAAGACGGCCCGAAGTGTTTTGCGGTGTTTCGTATTCACTGAGCAATGCTAGCAATAAATGAAAGCTAATGCAAGCGAAAAATGCTAGCAAGATGAATGACCTAACGAATGGAATCGACCTTGCCGAAATGTTTGTTGATTTCCTGCCAGGCGTGATTG
>JBILKC010000156.1:0-6901 GCA_044376885.1 Hylemonella sp.
TCGCTGGCCGAAATGACCACACGCAAACACTACCCCGGGCCGCACCGGGTCGATGTCATTCTGAATGGTCGCAGCCAGTTGCTGGGTAGTTTTGACCTGAGCGCAGGCAGCAAATCACTCAGCAACCTCTTTGGCCCCGAGGCATAAGCGTGTCTGGCGCGCCTACCAGTCATCGCCATGCCCCGCCGCAAACACCATCACGCCTATGTTGTTGAATGTGTCCGGGAAGCCGGGGGAAGCCCATTGCTACGTTTTTGGTAGCTTCTTGTTCATGTTCTATAAGGGCTAGAAACCCATTTCGTTAATAATTTCCAGTAAATACCCAAATCGGGTATTATCGAACCCATTATGGGTATTTCAGACTATCCTACTGACGCATCTGCACTCGCAGACGCGCTCTTCCCCAAGGTGCGCCAGCGGGTGCTGGCCGTCCTGTTTGGCGCGCCTGACCGCAGCTTTTACGCCAACGAGGTGATAGCGCTGGCGCAGTCGGGCACTGGCGCGGTACAGCGCGAGCTGGCGGGCTTGTCAGAAGCGGGCTTGCTCACGGTGAGTAAACAGGGCAACCAGAAGCATTACCAGGCCAATGCCAGTGCGCCGGTGTTTGCTGAGCTGCGCGGTTTGGTGCTCAAAACCATGGGCTTGGCCGATGCGCTGCGCACGGCGCTTGCGCCCTTGGCCGGACAGATTGACGCAGCGTTCATTTATGGATCGGTAGCACGCCAGCAGGACACAGCGCACAGCGATGTGGACGTGTTGATCATCAGCAGCTCGCTGGGCTATGGCGAGGTGTTTGGCGCGTTAGAAACTGCCACAGTGTCCTTGGGCCGCAAAGTGAACCCCACGCTGTACACGCCGGCAGACTGGTCCAAACGCCTCAGCAGTGACAATGCATTTGTAGCCCGCGTGTGGCAACAACCCAAAATATGGCTCATCGGTAGCGAGATGGAACCTCATGCACCCAGCACTTGAAAACCTGTGCGGCCCTGGCAAACCGCTCAAGCCGGAGGCGCCTGACGACGCTGAGATCGCCGGTTTGCTGCGCACAGGAATTGCACGCTTACGCGACGCGCAAAACACCGCGCTTGCGCTGGAAAGTCGGTTCGATCTGGCCTACAACGCAGCACACGCCTTATGCCTGGCCGCACTACGGCGTATGGGCTAACGCTCAACCAACCGGTACATCGTATTTCAAGTATTGCCCCACACCCTGGGCCTGGGCCCGGAGGTATGGCGCGTACTGGACAAATGCCACAACACCCGCAACTTGGGAGAATACGAAGGCATGCTGGACGTAGATGAGCGATTGGTCGCAGACCTTATCAGCGCCACTGAAGCAGTGTCCAATGCAATCCAACGTTAACTGCACAGCGAGTCCGCGCTGGTGCATACGCAGGCGGTCGCGCTGTTTACGCAGTTGGGTAACCAGGACAATCTGAACTTCGAGCTGCGCCACCAGGGCATCATCGACCGCTTTGGCCGCTACCCGCACCGCAACGCGATTTTGGGGCGCAGCTCCGGCGCGGAGGAACTGGCTTTCCTGGGCGAGCCGGGGTCTTCGTTTTGGAGTTTTGTCTTGTGGGTGCTGCGTCATTGGCAGCAGCCTGTGCGCGCTCGATGCGCCTGGAGGCCAATTTGACGCATAAACGCCTCATCTCGTTAAACTTGACCCCATGCCAGTCGTTTTCCGCTAGAAATCGTTCCGGTTTTTCTTCTACTCCAATGAAGGCAATCCACGCGAAGCAATGCACATCCATGTGCGCGGTGCAGAAGGCGAAGCAAAATTCTGGTTGACACCAACCGTCTATTTGGCGGATAGTGATGGTTTGGATGCCCGTACCCTGCGTGAATTGCGGGATGTAGTGATTGCCAACAAAGAGCTGATTGAAAGGACTTGGAATGACCACTTCGCCTAAAGCGGTTCGCTTTGATGAAGACACCCTGTGGGTCAGCCTGTCGGATGGCCGCACGATTGCGGCGCCATTGGCCTGGTTCCCGCGTCTGCTGGAAGCAGCGCCGGAGCAGCGTGCCTTGGTCGAGCTGAGCAAGGGCGGCCTGCATTGGGAGGCTTTGGATGAAGACATCTCGGTGGCAGGCTTGCTGGCTGGGCTGCCCGATTTGACCCGCCGTGGAGCGCAGCAGGTCGCATGAGGGTGCGCATAAATTAAGGGCGATGGCTTTGCAAAGCAAACGAGGAGAACGGGCTTGAAACTCAAAAAAGTGGTGCTTGGCACCTTGGTGGTTCTGGGTGTTGCGGCAGTGGGCGGCTGGTTCAGCCTGGACAAGGAGACGCGCAGTCTGCTGGCCACCGTGCCGACCAACCGCGACGTACTGTTCTGGACCGTGCCGCAGCGGGATGCTGCGTTCCGCACGCTGGACCGTCTGCCGATTCTGGCCAAGGCGAATGTGGTGCCCGCCAGTGGCACGCCATCGCCCTTGCCCGCAGGCGCGCCGCTGAAGCTGACCACCGACATCGACGCCTTCATGGCGGGCCAGCGCAGCGCGGCGCTACTGGTGGTGCAGGATGGCAAGCTGCGCCTGGAGCGCTACGGCCTGGGCTTTGATGGGTCGGGCCGCTGGACCAGCTTTTCTGTGGCCAAGTCGTTCACCTCCACGCTGGTGGGTGCGGCCCTGAAGGATGGCTTTATCAAGAGCCTGGACGACAAGGTGAGCCTCTACATTCCGGACCTTAAAGGCTCCGCCTACGACGACGTGAGCGTGCGCCAGTTGCTGACCATGACGTCCGGCATCAAGTGGAACGAAGACTACGCCGACCCCAACTCCGACGTAGCCCAGTTCAACAAGCAAAAACCCGAAGACGGTGTGGAGGCGCTGGTGAGCTATATGCGCAAACTGCCGCGTGAGGTACCGGCCGGCACGCGTTGGCTCTACAGCACTGGAGAGACCAATCTGGTGGGCACGCTGGTACAGCAGGCCACCCAAAAGCCCCTGGCCACCTACCTGGCAGAGAAAGTGTGGGGCCCTGCGGGCATGGAGCAGCAGGCCACCTGGCTTCTGAGCAAGACGGGCAAGGAGATCGCTGGCTGCTGCATGCAGGCTGCGCCGCGCGACTACGCGCGCATGGGCGTGTTCATCCTGAATGGCGCCATGGCGAACGGCCAGAGCATCGTGCCCGATGGCTGGTGGTTGGACGCCACCACCAAGCGCGCCGACATTGGCATGGCCGGGCGCGGCTACGGTTACCAGTGGTGGACGTACGACGACGGCAGCTATGCCGCCCGCGGCATTTTCGGCCAGGGCATTTTTATCGACCCCAAGCGCAAGCTGGTGATCGTGTCCAATGCCAACTGGGCCGGCGGCGCCCGTGACGCGGTGGCCTCTCCCGCACGCGAAGCGTTCTACCGCGAGGTCCAGAAGGCCATTGATGACGAGGGCTTGGTGCCGGGAAAATGAACATTGCCATTCCCCCACCGTTTGTCATCGGCGTTGCAGGCGGCAGTGGCAGCGGCAAATCGACGGTGACACGCGAAGTGCTGGCCTCTATCGGGCCAGAGATGGCCACGGTGGTGATGCAGGACGACTACTACCTGGACCAGACGCACCTGTCGCCCGAGGAGCGCCGCAAAACCAACTACGACCATCCGCAGGCGTTTGACTGGCTGCTCATGGTGCAGCATGTGCAGGCGCTGCTGCTGGTGCAGCCGGCTCCACCCCGGCAATGCGCACCCGCAAGGCCGAATTAGGGATTTTCAGCGCGCTCTCGCGCTGGTCGGTCACCACACGCACATTGGCCGTCATGCCGGGCAACAGGCGGCCGCTGGTGTTGTTGAACTGCACCACGGCGGTGTAGGTCACCACATTGGCCACGTTCTGCGCGGCTTTGCGCACCTGGCGCACTTCGCCCTCAAAAGTCTGGCCGGGAAAGGCGTCCACGGTAAACGTGGCTTTCAGGCCACTGCGGATGCGCCCCACGTCGGCCTCGTCCACACTGGCGTCCACCTGCATGTCAGACAGGTTTTGCGCAATGATGAAGAGCTCGGGCGCTTGCAGGCTGGACGCCACGGTCTGGCCCTTTTCTATCGTGCGCTTGATGATGATGCCGGTAATGGGTGAGGTAATGCGCGTGCGCTCCAGGTCTATGCGGGCTTGGGCCAAGGCGGAGTCGCGTTGGGCCACATTGGCCTGGGCGCTTTTGATTTGCGCATCGGTCACGCCCAGCTGCGCCTGTGCCGCCTTTACCGCTTCTTTGGAGCTGATCACCAGGGCGCGGGTGCGGTCGGCTTCACTTTGGGCAATAAAGCCCTTTTCCACCAGGCTGAGGTTACGCGCATGGGTGCGCTCGGCCTCGGCCAGATCGGTGTCGGCCCGGGAAACGGCCGCCCGGTTGGCAGCCGAATTGGCCTGGGCAGTCAGCACAGCACTGCGCGCCGCATCCACATCGGCCTGGGCGCTGCGCACCCGGTATTCAAAGGTCTCGGGGTCAATCTGGGCCAGCAGTTGCCCGGCTTTCACCTCGGAATTGAAATCCACAAAAATCTCTTTGATCTGGCCCGACACCTGGGTACCCACCGTGACCAAAGACACCGGGTTCACCGCCCCGCTGGCCGACACAGCGGCAGACAAAGGCCCGCGCTCAATCTGGCCTGTGCGGTATTTCACTTCATCGGCACTGTCGCGCTGTGTCCACCACCATGCGCCGCCGCCCGCCAGTGCCAGCAGCACGGCACCCGTGATCAAGTAAGTCTTCTTCATGGGCCTCATTGTAGGAACACCGGGCCAGTACGGGCGTGTAAGGGCTTGGCCGGGCTTTGCTGGCGTATGTGGCGTCTAGAATCAAACGCATGAGTTCACCCGACAACACCAAAACAAGCAACTTCCTGCGCCAGATCATTGAGGCCGACCTGGACAAAGGCACTTACGCCACCCGCCGCTGGGCTGGCAGCCCGGGCGATGCCGCCCACCACGCCGCAGCACCGGCAGACCCAGCCAAAATACGCACCCGTTTTCCGCCAGAGCCCAATGGCTACCTGCACGTGGGCCACGCCAAAAGCATCTGCATCAACTTTGGTTTGGCGCGGGACTACGGCGGCGTGTGCCACCTGCGGTTTGACGACACCAACCCCGAAAAAGAAGACACCGAGTATGTAGACAGCATCATCGATGCCGTGAAATGGCTGGGTTTTGACTGGGCACAATTGGGCCAGGCCCCCGGCTCTGCCCAGCCCTACCAGGCCAGTGATTATTTTGACTTTATGTACCGCGCCGCGGAATACCTGATCGAGGCCGGCCATGCCTATGTGGATGAGCAAACTGTGGAACAAATCCGCATCAACCGGGGAGACTTTGGCAAGCCCGGTGTGGACAGCCCGTTTCGAAGCCGCACACCCGCTGAGAACCTGGCGCGCTTTCGGGAAATGCGCGACGGCCAGCACGAAGACGGCAGCATGGTGCTACGCGCCAAGATCGACATGGCCAGCCCCAACATCAATATGCGCGACCCGGCCATCTACCGCATCCGCCGCGCCACCCACCACAACACGGGCGATGCCTGGTGCATCTACCCCATGTACACCTTTGCCCACCCCATTGAGGATGCGCTGGAGCAAATTACCCACAGCATCTGCACCCTGGAGTTTGAAGACCAGCGCCCGTTTTACGACTGGCTGCTGGCCCGCCTGTCAGAAGGCGCAACGCTGCCGGACGGGAGTGTGCGCCCAGGCCTGCTGGCCAGCCCGCCGCCCCGCCAATACGAATTTGCCCGGCTTAACCTGACCTATGTGATTACCAGCAAGCGCAAGCTGGCCCAACTGGTGTACGACGGCAAGGTCAACGGCTGGGACGACCCGCGCATGCCAACCATCGTCGGCCTGCGCCGCCGTGGCTACACGCCCGAGGCGCTGCAACTGTTTGCCGAACGCATAGGCGTGACCAAAAGCGACAGCTGGATCGATTACGCCACCCTGGAAGGCTGCCTGCGCGAAACGCTGGACACCAGCGCCCCACGCGCCATGGCCGTGCTGGACCCCATCAAACTGGAAATTAGCAATTGGGACGCTGAAATGGGGGCAGACTTCTTGGACGACTGCTCCGCCCCCGTGCACCCGCACCTGCCCGATTTAGGCAGACGCAGCTTCAAAATGGGCAAAACGCTGTGGATAGAGCGCACCGACTATGAAGACACCCCGCCCAAAGGTTTTTTCAGGTTGTTCCCCGGCAACAAAGTGCGGCTGAAATACGGCCATGTGATCGAATGCACAGGCGCTACAAAAGATGCAGCAGGAAACATAAGCAGAGTAACGGCAAAACTCATCCCGGACACCAAAAGCGGCACCCCCGGCAGCGACGCCATCAAGGTTAAAGGCGTCATCACCTGGGTGGCCGTGGCAGACGGCATACCCGCCGAAGTGCGCATGTACGACCGCCTGTTCAGCGACGCCCAGCCCGACGCAGGCGGGAAAGACTTTATCGAGAGCCTGAACCCCAACAGCCTGAAAGTTGTGACGGCTATCGTGGAGCCGTCACTGGCCAATGCGCAGCCCGACCAGAAGTTTCAGTTTGAACGGCATGGGTACTTTGTGGCGGATCGGGTGGATCACGCCGATGGTAAGCCGGTGTTTAATTTGGCGGTGGGGTTGAAGGATGGGTGGGGGAAGTAGCAATAACAACGAAGTCTTAGGGAGGCGAAAATGGAAGTTGTAGCGTTCAGAATTGTTAACTACAGATCAATCGTTGATTCTGGCTGGGTTCAGCTGTCACCCGATGGTGTAACTGTCTTGGTTGGACAAAATGAGAGCGGGAAAACATCTGTACTTCAGGCACTTTATTGCGCTCTTTCCAGATTACCCCTGAGTCCAGACGACAAACGCACTACGGACCCAGATCCAGTGGTAATCCCCCCAATTTCCACAGCTCACAGAAGTAGAGATGTTATGCAGCCTTG
>JBILKC010000157.1:0-6852 GCA_044376885.1 Hylemonella sp.
CTTTATAAGCCATGGGTGAAACAGACATTCAGCAACTGGTTCCACAAGCGACACCAGCGCTTTGCAAAATACTGACACCGATTGAAGGCCGTCTGGACGAACCTATACGTTCGGAAATTTTCGGTCTGCAAAGATTTTCACAGCATGGCCACAGTCTTGGCCTGACACACCGCGCAGTGACGCATGCGCGTTCATCGGTAACGTTCACGCCACGGCTTCGATCGAATATTTCCCGTCTGAGAGCTGCTTATGAATACATTGGGGCCCAGGCCAATGCAGGCTATGACATCAGTCCGGCAGCAGAATGGCTGATCGAAAACTTTCATTTACTTGAAGCCCAGTTCAAGGAGGTTTCCGATGGATTGCCCAGAAGCTACTTTCGAACTTTGCCGGTACTTGTTGAACCCCCACTGAAAGGACTGCCACGAATTTATGGCGTCGCCTGGGCTTTTGTTGCCCACACAGATGGGGCCTTTGATGAAGAGCTGTTACAGAATTTTTTATCAGCTTATCAGGATAATTGCGAGTTGCATCTCAGCGAGCTGTGGGCCTTGCCGACCACCCTGCGCGTGGTTCTTATGGAGAATATGCGCCGCCTATCAGAGCGTGTCGCAGCCAACAAGGCCGCCCGTGAGCTGGCCAATAAAGTATGTGACCACCTGGATAGATTCAGCATCCAAACCCTGAACCGTCTGGTTTCAATTCTTCGTCAAAGGGGTTTTGACAAGGTCTTTCTTGCACACATGGCACATCGAATGCAGGGTTTTACCAAGCCACATCGCGCTTACCAGGAGTGGTTTAATGAAGTGCTGCCCGATCTTGCTGGTCTGCAAACACAGCTTCGTGCCGATCAAGCGGCTGACAATCTGAGTGTGAGCAACGCTGTGAGTTCACTGCGCGCGATCGGTGACGCAGATTGGCCCGAGATTGTTGCTCGAACCAGCGTGTTGATTGGCTTGCTTCTGACGTCCAGTCTGTTTGCAGCAGAGCATACGACTACTCGGGATGCTACTTTGCATGGCATTGAGCAAATGGCACGACGTCTGAAGTGCAGCGAAAGAGATGTGGCGCAGGGTCTCCTGGATTTGATTCATGCCAGCAACCCCGAAGTCGCTGAATTGCTGATTCCTAGCTACTGGCTGGAGGGTCAGGGATTTGAACAATTGCAGGCTTCGCTGCGTCGTAACCCTCCCCATTGGACCGAGCGTCTTTCCAAAGCTTGGAGTTCTTTACGACCTGCACACCTTTGGATGTACCTGATCACTGCTGCGGTTTGCACGCTTGCCGCTACAGCTTGGTTATTGCGGGATGCGCTTGGTGTTCAGGCTGGGTCCCCGACGCCTCTTTGGCTGCCTGGGTTGGCCGCCTTGCTGATGCTTTTTCCAGTATCTGAGGCAGTGCTGGCTTTGATGCAACGCCTGATCAGCGAGTCTTATCAACCTCGGCCCTTGCATCGTCTGGCATTTTCACAGGGGATCACACATGAACACAGGACGATGGTGGTGATTCCTTGCATGTTGTCCGATCAATCCACAACGCTTGAGCTGGTGCACCGTCTTCACTTGCACTTCCTTGCCAATCCCGAGGATGAGGCGCAGTTTGCACTTTTGACAGATTGGACAGATTCACCCACTGAAACCAAGCCAGACGATGCCTCTCTTCTTCACCATGCACGTCATCACATCGGGGCACTCAATAAAAAACATCCTCGCCCCCATGGCGAATTAACAAAGCCTGTACCGCGTTTTCTTCTCCTGCACCGTCCAAGAGAATTCAGCCCGACCGAGCTGATTTGGATTGGCCGTGAGCGCAAGCGCGGCAAGCTTGAGCAACTCATCATTACCCTCGCATTGAATCAGGGCGGCAGTTTTTTGGCGCTGGGCGAAGAATCGGATCTTCTGGCTGATATTCAATATGTTGTAACCCTTGACAGCGATACGCAGTTGCCCCCTGGCAAGCTACGCGCTCTCGTGGGTATTGCTGCCCACCCCTTCAACAAACCTAAGCTTGATCCGCAAGGACGGCGCGTAATGAGCGGGTACGGTATTCTGCAACCACGGGTGGTTACGCCTTTGCCTGAGCCTCACAGTGTCACGCTGTTCCACTGGCTGTTTTCCGGTCAGATTGGCATGGATCCCTACAGCGCCGCCTGCTCCGAAATCTATCAGGATGTTTTCGCTGAAGGCACTTTTTGCGGCAAGGGTCTGATTCATGTCGGTGTTGCTCACCAAGTGCTGAGTGCTCGTATTCCCGAGGGTCAAGTGCTCAGCCATGATCTGCTAGAGGGTGCGCTGGCACGATGCGCTTCAGTCACCGATGTAAGCTTGGTCGAAGAGTCACCAAGTCATGCCGATGTGGCAGCATCCCGTGCCCACCGGTGGATGCGTGGGGACTGGCAATTGTTGCCCTTGCTCCTGAACGCAAAGGCCAACGGCATCAACGGCCTCAACCAGTGGAAGATGGTGGATAACCTTCGCCGATCACTTCTGGCACCGGCTTGCCTGGCGATTCTTGTCATGGCTTTGAGTGGCTGGGTGATCTCCCCAGGCACTGCGCTCTTGCTGTTGCTGGCTGCTTGGTCAACCGGTACATGGGCAGGTGCACTGGCCGGCTTGATCCCCAGTCGTGGACATTTGTCACTGCGACACTTCTATGCGCAATCCTTTGTTGAATTGCAACGTGCACTGCTGGCGAGCATCTGGAGCCTGGCGCTTCTCGCCCAGCACAGTGTTTCATCAGTAGATGCAATTTCGAGGGCACTCTTCCGTACTTTTTTCAGCCGACGCCATTTGCTGCAATGGACCACGTCGGCAGCAGCCCATGGTGCGGCCAAAAC
The DNA here is from genome assembly GCA_044376885.1 of Hylemonella sp. Classification (GTDB taxonomy): domain Bacteria; phylum Pseudomonadota; class Gammaproteobacteria; order Burkholderiales; family Burkholderiaceae_C; genus JBEIGE01. The sequence goes on from JBILKC010000157.1 coordinate 2,837, forward strand.
CGGTCTTTGGCCCCTGATTTGGGAGCACCGCAAACAAACGTTCTTGACCATCTCACTTGCATCGGTGCTGGTCTGGGTGGGAGCCCATACCGAAGCGAGCATTGCCTTGTGCCTGCTGTGGGGAGCATCACCCGTCTGGATCTGGCTCAGCAGCCGGGTACCAGTAGCTAGCGCGCGTCAGGCCATTGGTGAAGATGATGCGTTATATCTACAGGGAATTGCGCGAGATACCTGGAGATTCTTTGAACGCAGCGTGACCGAGAATGACCGCCACCTGCCACCCGACAATCTGCAGGTCATGCCGTATGACATGCTTGCACACCGAACTTCGCCTACCAATATAGGTCTGTATCTGCTCAGTGTTGCATGTGCTCGGGAATTCGGCTGGATCAGCACACAAGACCTGATCAACCGTCTGAATGCCACGATGGCAAGCCTGACTACCCTGAACACCTACCGCGGTCATTTCTACAATTGGTATGACACCCAAACGGGTGTGCCGCTGTTGCCCATGTATGTTTCCACGGTCGACAGTGGCAACCTCAGCGGCCATTTGCTGAGCGTTTCTGAAGCTTGCCGCCAGTTGGCGGCATCGGGCAACGCGCGGCAAGATTCAGCCACTGCCAGTGCTGTTGGGTTGGCAATGGCCCGCAAGCGCTTGATGCCGCTGCTCTTGAAGCGGCGCTCCCTTCAGAAGGAAGAACGAGACGCTTTGCGCTGGATGCTTAAAGACCATCACAACACGCGTCAATCAGCGAGTCTTGAAGTTACGGGAGATCAAAGCCAGCAATTACTGGCTTTGACCGAGCAATGCGAAGCCTTGGCCTGGAAACCTGATTTCAAGTTTCTTTACCATTCAAAGCGGCGTTTGCTGCACATTGGATTTCGTGTTCAGGAGCATGAACTTGACGCCAGTTTTTATGATTTGCTGGCATCAGAATCTCGACTGGCCAGCATGCTGGCGATTGCAAAGGGGGATGTCCCGGTGGTGCATTGGTCGGCACTAGGGCGTATGTTTTATGCGCTTGGGGCAACGGCAGGTTTACGGTCCTGGTCGGGATCAATGTTTGAGTACCTGATGCCCAGCCTGATTCTGAAAGAGCCAGAATCCAGCGTGCTGCAAGGTGCCGCATGGGTGGCCGTCCTTGAACAAAGAAACTACACCAAGACACTGGGTGTCCCTTGGGGAATCTCCGAGTCTGCTTACAGTGGAATAGACCATACCTTGGCCTATCAATACGCCCCGCAGGGTGTCCCCAGGCTGGCACTGCGACGTACCCCTGCAGATGAGCTGGTGATTGCGCCCTATGCCACTGCACTGGCTTTGCTTCAGGTTCCTCAAGATGCCTGCAATAATTTTCATGCACTACAGGCACTGGGAGCGCGGCTGAGGTACGGCTTTATCGAGGCATTGGATTACACAGCCTCACGCCAAACCGAAGCCCGACCTTTCACCGCCGTGCGTACTTTCATGGCGCACCACCAAGGCATGACGATTGCCTCATTGGCTCATGTACTTTGCGATGGCGCAGTAAGGCGCTGGGGAATGGGAAATGCCCGAGTGGAGGCCTTTTCGTCACTCTTGCATGAACGGGCACCTAAGGAAATTCCTAGGCTATACCGATTTCCGCAGGGCGTACCGACGCAGATGCTGCGCCGGCGCAGCCCGGGTCTGTTGCGCGATATTCGGCCTGGTACGCTGGGCATAGAGCCAACGCACCTATTGTCCAATGGCCACTATCACGTGGCCCTGCGCGCCAATGGCGCCGGAACGATCCGGTGCGGACAAACGATGGTGGCGCGTTCAAGAGACGATGCACTTCGCGATAGCTTTGGCAACTTTTTTTATATTTCCTCCCCCTCTACGGGAGATGGAAACGCGCTGGTGTCCCTCACCCAGCACCCCGCGCCAGATCCGCTGGCCACCTACCAATGCACCTTTCACGCTGACCGTGTCACTTACAAGGCCAATTGGGACGTGTTGCAGGCCCAGACAGTGGTTTGGGTCAGCCCTGAGGACGACATTGAACTGCGCCAGATTGAACTCCAGAATTTGGGCGACACAGCTATGGAACTTGAGCTGGTTTCATATTTTGAAGTGGCCCTCACCGATGAGCGGGCCGACGAAGCTCATCCCGCTTTTGCAAAGTTTTTCGTTCGTGCGCACTGGGAGCCCAGCCATCAGGCGCTGGTCTTTGAACGAAAACCCCGCATCCAATCTGAACCCAGTGCGTACGCTGCCCACTTTCTGGCGCAAGCCGATGCCGAGGTATTGGACGTGCAGATCTGCGCTGATCGACAGAAGTGGCTAGGTCGCAACTCAAATATCAGTCGTCCCTTACGCAATCCCAACGCCCTTCAGTCAGCCGAATCTTCGGGCCCAGCAGCGATTGAGGTCACAACAGGCCTGGATCCTGTGGCTGTTCTGGTGGTCAAGATTCGACTCAACCCCAATTCAATAGCCAAGCTCACATTTGCCACGGTTGCCAGCGAGAACGCCCAAACCTTGCACGCCGTGATGGACAAGTACCGGCAGGCCAGCCATATTCAGCGCTCATCCCTCATGTCAGCCACATTGGCGGGAATCCGGCTGCGAGCCTTCAATATTGGCAGCGACAATTTTTCGAGTATCCAGACGCTCACCACAGGACTTCTTTCCTCGCTTTGTGCCTCATCGCAAGCACTTGTGCCAGGACAAATTAATCTGCTGACCGTATGTGACCGTAGACTGCTCTGGCGCTTTGGTATTTCAGGAGACAAACCAATCCTGCTGGTCAGTGTGGGCGTCATGCAGGGCTTGGGGCTTTTGCGATCATTGGCACAGGCATTGCGCCTGTGGTCTTGGTCTGGCGTGGCGTGCGATCTGGTGATCGTCAATACCGAACCCAACTCCTACTTGATGGGCCTGCACCGCGATATAACAGCCTTGCAGCAAAAAGTGACACAAGACTGTGCTGCAACCCCGGTTTTTGTCAGAATGCACCTCTTTCGCAGCGAAGAACTCAGCGAAGACGAGCTCAGTACATTTCAGTGCCTTGCAAGAGTGCAGATTCAAGCGGATGGCAGACCACTTGCCTACTCGGTTGAGGCATGGGCAGCCCAGCACCAACATGCGGCCAACATTCGAAAATCTATTGTCCGCCAACAGGTTTCGGCAGCAACAATAGTTCAAGACCATGACACTACCAAAGGTGTTCATCTCGATAACGGCGAGTTTCAATTCGATGTCATGCGCCAGCTGCGTCCACAACGGCCCTGGTCCAACGTACTCGCCAATCCGAAGTTTGGCAGCTTGATCACAGAAGCCGGGGGCGGCTACACATGGGCAGTCAACAGTCGCTTGAACCAGCTGACAGCGTGGTCCAATGACCCAGTGGCAGACCCACCCAGTGAATGGCTGTTGCTGGAAAACGTTCAAACGCGCGAGGTGTGGAGCCTGTGTCCCAGCGCCTGGGGTGAGGCTGATGCCCGATACCGCGTCACGCATGGCCAGGGTTTCACCACCATGGTTCACCAGCATGACGCCTTGGACATTGAAGCCACATGGTGGGTCCATGCCGAAGACTCGGTCAAGACCATCGAAGTTCGAATTCGAAATGCGGCCGACATGGCTGTGAACCTCAGGTTGATCAGCCTATACGAGTGGATCATGGGCTCGAGTCGATCTGATCGGCGCACTACAAGTACCTGGAAACATGCGAGCAGTACGGCAGGTCATCAGCAGACAATTCTGGGCTGCACGCAGGAGGCAAGAGAAAGTGGTTTTGGGGGAGGAACCGCATTTATGAGCCACGTGCAATCCGAATCAGCTCACCAGGTGCAATGGACCTGTGATCGACGTGAGTTTTTCGACACTCAGGGTGAACTCGTTATTCCTGAATCATTGGGTCAGACCAGTGGCCAAGGTCTGGATCCCTGCGCCGCTTTGATTGCAACGTTTCAGATCGCTGCTGGAAAAGAAAAAAAGTTATCTTTCGACGTGGGTTATGCCAGCACTGCTGAGGACGCACTGGAGC
>JBILKC010000158.1:0-6822 GCA_044376885.1 Hylemonella sp.
GGTTGCGTGTCACTGAAGGGGTTAACCTGCAGATCAAAACAGTTTTAAGGCAGGGTTTGGCCGAAGCAGCCGGCTTTGCCGCTGATGATGAATGGCTTGGTATTGAGGTCGGTAAAGGTACCCGTCAAACTGGTTGGCGCATTTCACATCTGGATGATTTGATGCTCTATGCCGGCGCTCATTCGGAAGTTAAAGCTCTGGTCTCACGGGACAAGCGGCTACATCGGCTTACCCTTAAGTTACCACGCGCTTCCACAACCTGGCGTCTTACCGTGCGCGATGAAAAACTGGTCAAGACCTGGCTCGGCGGCTAGGATTTGACGCTTGTTGCTGCGAGCCGTCTAGATCAGCGTCACTTTTTTGAATTTGCGCTTGCCCACCTGGAGAATGTAGGTTCCAGGTCCAAGTTTCAGCGCCTTGTCACTGATAACGCCTGAGTCAATCTTGACACCACCGCCATCAATCAGGCGGTTGCCCTCCCCACCAGATGCCGTCAAACCTGCGAGTTTGAGCAAAGCACCAATACCCAGTGGCCCGTCTGACAAGGACAAGGTTTGCTCTTCAATGCGTTCTGGCACCCCACCCTTGCTGCGGTTGATGAAATCCTGCTCGGCATCGTCTGCCGCACGTGCAGAGTGAAACCGAGTAGTAATTTCTTTCGCCAACATGACCTTCACATCACGCGGATTACGCCCTTGAGCTACCTGTTGCTGCAAATCGGCTATTTCACCCAGCCCCCTAAAACTTAACAGCGTGTACCAGCGCCACATCAGGGTATCTGAGATGGAAAGCACTTTGGCAAACATGGTGTTGGCGTCCTCAGAAATACCGATGTAGTTGTTCTTGGATTTCGACATTTTTTCAATGCCGTCTAGCCCCTCCAGAAGAGGCATAGTAAGTATGCACTGCGGCTCCTGGCCATACTCAGCCTGAAGGTGCCTTCCCATCAACAGATTGAACTTCTGATCCGTCCCCCCCAGCTCGAGATCACTTTTGAGGGCCACGCTGTCGTAGCCCTGCATCAGGGGATACAAAAACTCATGCACAGAAATGGGCGTTCCAGCTTTGAATCGATCATGAAAATCGTTGCGCTCCATCATCCTGGCTACCGTGTATCTGGCCGCCAGTTGGATCATCCCAACAGCACCGAGTGGTTCACTCCATTCACTGTTGTAACGAATCTCGGTCTTTTGCGGGTCCAGTACCAGGCTGGCTTGGCGGTAGTAAGTTTCCGCGTTGGCCTTGATCTGCTCCGGCGTCAAGGGGGGACGGGTACTGTTTCTCCCTGATGGATCGCCAATCAGACTGGTGAAGTCCCCAATCAAAAAAATCACCTGATGTCCTAAATCCTGCAGTTGTCGCATCTTGTTCAGAACTACCGTGTGCCCGATATGAATGTCAGGCGCGGTAGGGTCCAGACCCAATTTGATCCGCAAAGGCTTTGAGGTGGCCTCGGCTCGGGCCAGTTTTTTGACCCACTCATCCTGGGGAATCAGTTCCTCGCAGCCCCGTAGGGACACCAAAAGAGCTTCCTGAACACGGTCTGTTACTGGAAAATTTGAGACTAACGGTTGATTCATAAGGGTTTTTCCAGATGCCAGGATCAAATAGCGGGATATACTGACCCGTCGATAAACAAGATTTTATGCGCTCGGTACGCTGGCGTGACAATCGAAATTGTCTCAGTCGTTCAACGTCAACCTTCCTTTTTCCGCTTGAAAATTAACCTGATTAATACCGCTGGTAGCTATTTGGATGCTGTTCGTCAGATGGTCGAACGTCATCCCAAGCGAATTGCTGGCCTGCTCGCTGCTCTGATGCTCGGCGCAGGTGGAGGGGCTTTTGCAGTTGCAACTGCGGTTACAGCTTTGGCTCCCGATGCATCGACGATGCAGGTACGTGAGGTCTTTGAAGCAGTTGAGCCGCTCCCTTTAAAAACCCAAATCGACGCGCTTGACGTTCATCGGTTTGAGCTTTACCGGTCTGACTTCACACGTGCCAATGACACGGCGGAAACCCTACTCAAACGACTTGGTATCTCCGACAGTGCTGCAGCGAATTTCTTGCGGACCGACCAGAATGCCATGCAAAACCTGATGGGACGGGTCGGACGCAGCGTTACGGTTGAGGCTATCGGTTCGAGTTCACTTCAAAAATTGACAGCGCGCTGGAGTCCTGAAGACGATGGACTCTTCAAGCGCCTGGTGATTGAAAAACAAGGCGCGGGATTTGTCTCCCGGATTGAGTCTTCGTCGCTCACAGTGTCCAACCGCCTTGCCAGTGGAACCATACGCTCCTCACTGTTTGCTGCAACCGATGAAGCGCGGATTCCAGACTCGGTGGCGATTCAAATTGCAGAGATTTTTTCAGGAGATATAGACTTCCACAGAGCCTTGCGCAAGGGTGACCGTTTTTCTGTGATCTACGAAACCCTTGAGGGCGATGGTGAACCTATCCGGGCCGGGCGTGTACTGAGTGTTGAGTTTGTGAATGGCGGCAAAACTCACCAGGCCATGTGGTTCCAGGAATCTGGCGTTGATAGCACAGCTACGCACCGGGATGGTCAGGCCAGCCACAGCTTAACGCGAGGTGGTTACTACACATTGGACGGACAAAGCCTACGCAGAGCGTATCTGGTTTCACCTATGGAGTTTTCCCGTGTTACCAGTGGTTTCAAGATGCGCTTTCACCCCATTTTGCAAACATGGCGTGCCCACTTGGGTGTGGATTACGCTGCGCCCACAGGCACCCCGGTAAGAACTGTTGGAGATGGTGTGGTTGAGTTTGCCGGTGTGCAAAACGGCTTTGGCAATGTCGTTTTTATCAAGCACCGCAATAATCACACAACCGTATACGCACACCTTAGCCGCATTGGCGTCAAGGTGGGTCAATCGGTTGCGCAAGGACAATATATAGGTGCCGTAGGCGCAACAGGCTGGGCAACCGGCCCCCACTTGCACTTTGAGTTCCGGGTCAATGGCATGCACCATGATCCCCTCACGATTGCTCGCCAAAGTGAGTCTGTACCGGTTTTACCGTCTGCCAAAGCACGGTTTGACCAAACGTCTTCGTCCTATCGAATGCAACTCTCTGCTGCCTCCTCCATGCTCATAGGCAACGCTCAATAGCCTACTGGCCACCAAGGTCACTCCGGCGTGCCTGATCTTTACATTGGATTGATGTCGGGAACCTCCATGGACGGGGTAGATGGCGTGATTCTTGACGTTTCGGGTTCTCGACCCACCGTTGTCCAACATGCCTACGAGTCTTTTCCCAGGCCGCTTTCCCTAGCGCTTCTTGATCTCAACACAACGGGTCCTGATGAGTTGCACCGGGCCGCTCTCGCAGCAAATTCGCTGACCCGGATCTATGACAAAGTCGTCAAGCAGTTGCTTTGTGCATCTGGCATTCAGGCCAGACAAGTCCGTGCCATAGGTGCCCATGGTCAAACGGTTCGCCATCGCCCCCAAGAATTTGACAGCTTGGGTTACACGCTACAACTCAACAACCCTGCCCTACTGGCTGAGCTCACTGGCATAGATGTGGTTGCGGATTTCAGAACCAGGGATCTCGCCGCAGGTGGTCAAGGCGCACCACTGGTGCCGGCATTCCATCAAGCCATGTTCAGCAAGGAAAGTGAGGTTGTAGCTGTTTTGAATATCGGCGGTATTTCCAATCTGACGATATTGGAGGATCTCCATGTGAAGGGGTTTGATTGTGGGCCCGGTAATCTTTTGATGGATCTTTGGTGCTATCAGCATACAGGTCACCCTTTTGACAAGAACGGCGCCTGGGCCGCATCCGGTCAGGTCAACCATCAACTCCTGTCTGCCCTGATGTCAGACGCCTTTTTTTCCAAAAAACCACCCAAAAGTACCGGCCGTGACCTTTTTAATTCAAGGTGGTTATCGAGCCATATTGATGCGTTCAATCCGCTTTTACCAGAGGATATCCAGGCAACCTTAACGGCATTAACCGCGACTGCCTGCGCCAAGGATGTTTTGAACTATGCCCCTAAAACCAGAAGCTTGATTGTGTGTGGCGGCGGCGCTTTTAACAACTGTCTCATGCAGGGGTTGCAGGCTGCTCTTGCTGAGGTCCAAGTCATCCCTTCTGATGCACTCGGTTTGCCGGCGCTGCAAGTGGAGGCGGCAGCCTTTGCTTGGTTTGCTCAAAAAACAATGCTGAGGCAAACTGCCAGCCTAAGAAACGTAACGGGCGCCAGCGGCGCCCGTATATTGGGGGCTATTTACCCCGCTTAAGGCCAATTTCAGCTTCAGGTCGAGAAAGAAGAACCACAACCGCAAGTTGACGTGGCGTTTGGGTTCTTGATCACAAACTGGGCTCCCTGCAGATCTTCTTTGTAATCGATCTCTGCGCCCAGCAGGTACTGGTAACTCATGGCATCGATCAGCAGGGAAACGCCGTTCTTGGTCATGGTCGTGTCGTCTTCGTTGGTCACCTCATCAAAGGTGAAACCATACTGAAATCCTGAGCATCCACCGCCTTGAACAAAAACACGCAGTTTAAGTTCCGGGTTTCCTTCCTCCGCAATCAGATCAGCCACCTTGGCAGCTGCACTGTCGGTGAACACGATGGGGGTTGGCATTTCAGTCTGGATATTTTCTGCGACAGCGCTCATGGAAGGCTCCGGAAAGTTACATTAGGATAATAGTATAGCAATTCGCTCGGGAATTCGCTTATGGGTTGTTTGCCGCCAATTTGAGTGTGGGCTTTTCTTCTGATGAAGCTACAGGTCGCAGCTGGCCCTCAATGATCGCACCCTCATGCATTTCAACTGCAATGTAGTGAACGTCACCTGTAATTCTGGCTTTGGGCTGGAGCTCCAGCATCTGGCCTGAGTAAATAGGGCCTTTCACGGTTCCGTTGACGATGACATGGTCTGCATAAATTTGTCCTGTCACTGTGGCAGTTTCCGAAATCACCAAAATACTCGGCTGCTCCTCGTTGGCCCGGATATCGCCCATCACCTGGCCGTCGATACGCAAACCGTCGGTGAACCTGATGTTCCCATCAATCTTGGTGCCATAAGCGATCAGACTCTTAATCGGTGGTTGTTTTCTCTTCTTGAACATGGTGAATCCTTAAATGGCAAATCGCTTGATGGGTTACAACTTGATTGATTGAGATGCCTTGATCAAGGTACCGTTGGTAACTTTAGCAGACACCGATTTCACTTGTACTTGGGGGGGAAGCTCGAAAATACCCTGGGCACGCCCATACTGCTTGAATTTAAGGCTTTGACTGCCGCCAGGAAGCGTAGCCGACCAGGGCTTGCCCGCTAAAAGACCACTGAATGTCAACTCAAGCAAGCCCGTGAATTCAGGCGCATCCTTGAGCGGTTGAATAACCAGAATCTGCCACTTGACTTCACGGCCGTTATTGACCTCGGCCTGGAAACCACGAATAGCCAGATTTTCCCCTCCAACAGCTGGGATCAATTTTTCAAAAAAAGCCAAATCCTCGCGCAGAACACGATTGTCAGCCTCAAGCTGCTTGTTGGAGGCCAGCAGACGTTCCTGATTTGCCTTTTCAGCGATTAACAAGGTGGTCGATGTATTGGCGACGGACTGTGCTTTATCTCTGTCTGCCTTAACCGTTTCAAGTTGTTGCAGCGTGTTGGCAAGTTCAATCCGGATCTTGCTCAGATCATCCGAAGTTCCGCCTTCGATGCCGGCAATATCTTTACCGAACTCGAAGGCCCACAGACCGATTGCAGCGCAAATACCCAGAACAAAAGCCAGCATGGCCCAGCGAAAAGGCCAGGGCAATGAACTCCTGACGGCCATGCGCGGAGCACTGATAGTCAAACGGCGGCGGAGGAGGCGAAATCTCATGGGAAGCGAAGTCTATCAGCCGCCAACAAGAAAGCCGGCAAAACAAAAGTTCTGCCGGCTTTCTTGATGTAGCAGCCTGTAGGCGTGTAACTCTTTTGAAGTTAACGTTTGCTGAACTGCTTGCGACGGCGAGCAGAGTGCAGACCAACCTTTTTACGCTCAACTTCACGGGCGTCACGGGTTACAAAGCCCGCTTGGCTCAACATCGGCTTGAGCGATGCATCGTAATCAATCAGTGCGCGGGTGATGCCGTGGCGCACAGCACCGGCTTGCCCTGACTCACCACCACCAGCAACGTTAACCATCACGTCAAAAGTCTCGGCGTGGTTGGTCAGTAGCAATGGTTGCTTGCAAATCATGATCGAAGTAGCACGGCCAAAAAACTTTTGTATGTCTTTGCCATTTACCACAATCTGGCCTGAGCCTTTTTTCAGAAACACACGCGCGACGCTGGATTTGCGGCGGCCAGTCCCATTGTTCCATTCACCGATCATTTGGCGGCCTCTCTTTTGACTGCGTTGGCAGAAATGCCAGGAATGTCCAGAACCTTGGGCTGCTGGGCGGTGTGGGGATGCTCAGCTCCACCATAAACCTTGAGTTTTTTGATCATGGCGTAGCCAAGAGGGCCTTTGGGCAGCATGCCTTTGACGGCTTTTTCGAGGGCTCGCCCTGGAAATTTGCTTTGCATGTCACGGAAATTGGTCGAAGAAATTCCACCTGGATAACCTGAGTGACGGTAGTAAATCTTGTCCAGTGGCTTGGCACCAGTAACACGAAGCTGTGATGCATTGATGATGACAATAAAGTCACCGGTATCGACGTGAGGCGTGTAAATGGCTTTGTGTTTGCCGCGTAAACGGAGAGCAACTTCGCTGGCTACTCGTCCGAGGACCTTGTCGGTCGCGTCAATCACAAACCACTCGTGCACGACCTCAGCGGGTTTTGCGCTGAAAGTTGACATGAG
>JBILKC010000159.1:0-6778 GCA_044376885.1 Hylemonella sp.
CAGGCAGTTCAACCCGCGCGAGTTCCGCGTGGTGGCGTCTCCCAAGGTTATCGAGCTGCTGCTGGATGAAGAAAGCCAATACCTTGTGGGGCTGAGTGAATTTATCGGCAAGCCGGTGTCATTGCAAAGCGAGACTGCCATGGGGCAGGAGCAGTACGACATTGTTTTGCTTTGAGCCGCAGTTTTCCAGCCATGCGTATTGCCATCATCAACCGGGTGTTTTCCCGATCTGCCGGTGGTGCCGAAAGTTACTCGGTGTCTATCGCGCAAGCGTTGGCCTCCAAGCATGATATCCATGTTTTTGCACAAGAGACGAACCAGCCGGTTGACGGTGTGGATTACCACCGAGTCTTCTGCCTGAGCAAGAAACCGCGCTGGGTCAACCAACTGCTGTTTGCCATCGGCTCCTGGTGGCTTACACGCAAGGGTTTTGATGTGGTGCATTCACACGAAAATACTTGGCATGGCCAGATCCAGACGGTCCACGTACGACCGTTGCGCTACAACCTGTTGCATGAATGTCGCGGCCTGCGGCTTGTATTGCGTTGGCTCAAGGTGTGCCTTAGCCCGCGCCTGATCACCTACGTCTGGCTAGAGGCTGCACGGTTCAGGCCCAGGTCGGGCCGGACCATTGTTGCTACATCCAAAACGCTCAGGACTGAGTGCGAACGAGCCTACCCGGCCAGTCTTAAATCGCTGTCGGTGATCACGCCCGGCACCTATTTCCAGCAAGACAGCATGAGTCGAACCATGGCGCGCCAGCAATTGAAACTACCCAGCGATGTACCGCTGCTGCTGTTTGTGGCCAATGACTACAAGCGCAAGGGATTGGATGCGCTGCTGCAGGCGCTGACCAAGCTGGCACCGGACGTACACCTGGCTGTAGTGGGTAATCCGGCACCCATTGCGCACTACCGAGACCAGGCCGAAAAACTGGGCGTGGCCACCCGCGTGATTTTCCTGGGGTCGCTGGACGGGCTCAGCCCGGCCTACTGCGCTGCCGATTGTCTGGCCCATCCCTCCCTGGAGGACAGCTTTGCCATGGTGGTGCTCGAAGCTATGGCGCATGGCTTGCCGGTGGTGGTGAGCGGCCCGGCACACTGCGGCATCTCCCGCGAACTGCAGAATGGTCACGAGGCGCTGCTGCTCCAAGACCCGCGTGACGCCCAGGCCCTGGCCGAGCTGCTGGGTTCTGTCCTTGACCAGTCTGAACTGGCTGGCCAGTTGCGCCAACATGGCCTGGAGTTTGCGCAGGCGCACACCTGGGAGAGCGCCGCCCAACAATACGAAACCCTGTACCGGCAGGCCGCTGCTTGAAGCTGATGACTGCGCCAACACCGCAACGCTGGCTCATCCTCGCCCATGCCTTCAATATGGATGGCAGGGCTGCCAGCCAGACCATCACCGACAAACTGCCTCATCTGCGCCGCGCCGGCATCGAGGTGGTGGTGCTCAGTGGCGTGTCTGGCACCCGCGACAAGTTGGTCGAGCACCACCAGCTTTGGCCCGCCGGCCCTGCGGGACTGCGCTTTGAATTACGCCACGTGCTGCGCCGGCGCTTCGACAACCCCATCATTTACCGAAGCCTGATGACATTGGCCTCGTTGGTGCTTCTGCCTGCCCTCGTCATAGAAAAGCTGTTACGCCCGGTGGAAAGCTCCTGGTCCTGGTGGCTCAGTGCTTACCTCAAGGGCAGAGTACTCGCCCGCCAGCAGCCTTTTGATCTGATTTACTCTACCGGCGGCGCCTTTGCCGCACACCTGGCCGGCCGTGCGCTCAAGCGTGCCACTGGCACACCCTGGTTGGCCGAGGTGCACGACCCTTTCATCACCCCGGGCAACACGCCCCACACGGCACAGCAGAAGATGCAGGCGCGGGTGGAAGGCCTGATCTGTCGCGAGGCTGACCTAGCCATCTGGTTCACCGAACAGGCCCTGGCCAGCGCGCGTGCACGACACCCCGAACTGGGTGAACGCGGCAAGATGTTGCTGCCAGGCATAGATCCGCCATTCCAAAGCCTGCCGCCCTATGTGCCGGGCGCGATCTTCATCATCGGCCATTTCGGCTCGCTCTCGGCCACACGCAACCTGGTGCCCTTTATCGCAGCATTGGAATTACTGAAGTTGCGCCGCCCTGATCTGGTTTCCGCCACCGAGCTGCATGTCACGGGTGGCCCGCTGGATGCAGTTTCGGTGGCCAAGCTCGCGCAGTCACCCGTGAGCACCTGCGTGCGCCATCTGGGTCGTATCGAAGCCGATCCCGCAACGGGCAAAAGCGGTCGCGAGCAGATCCTGCGCCTCATGCGTGGCACTGATGTGCTGCTGCTGTTGCATGGTGAAGAACCGATCTGCGAGGAATACATCCCCTCCAAACTCTATGAGTACCTGTGGATGCAGCGCCCCATCCTGGCCAGCGTACACCGCAATCCGCAAATGACAGCCCTGCTGCGTGGCCAAGGACATGTGGCTGTGCAGACCGGCGGGGCAGGGCAGGATGCAGCTAGCGCCAGCCGCGAACTGGCTGATGCGCTGGAACCAATGTATGACCGCTGGCGCAGTACCGGGTTGCCCGACAGCGGACTCGCGAGTCCATACACAACGCAGGCAGCAGTCGGTCAATTGCTAATTTGGTTAGATCTCTTATCTGGGAGCACGTCATAAAACAGCTACAGTTATCTTTGGTTGTTCTTGGTTATCGTAATTTCGACGTGACGACGCGCGCCTGCCTGGAATCGCTTGCCCCTTGGTTTGATGATCCGGAGATCGAAGTCTTAGTTGTCGACAACGGCTCGCCTGATGATTCTGCGTACAAGACACGTGCGTGGTGTGCAGATCATCCCCAAGTCAAATTTTTGCTGAGCGAAACTAACCGCGGTTATGCCGGTGGCATGAACTGGGGTGCAGCTCATGTCAACGGCCAATGGCTGCTTCTGGTCAACAACGACACCGTGTTTCCAGCCAATGCGCTGGACGCGCTCAAGCAAGTAATCCATGATGCCCCGCAGGATGTGGCCATGCTTGGTCCCGTCACCAATGCTGCCGGTAATGGCCAACGTCTTTGGAAACCAGGTGCCAGCTTCGAAGACTGGTTACAGATCGGAGAGTGGCTCAACCGAAATCCGACTCGTCAGCTGATTCCGGCTTACCGATGCGACTTTTTTAGTATCGCCATCCGTCACGATGTTTGGCATCAACTTGGGGGTCTGGACCTTGACTTTGGCCTGGGCTATTTCGAAGACTTCGATTTCAGCATGCGACTGCGGGCGGCAGGCTACCAACAGATGATCTGCGATGACGTTTTCATCTTGCATGTGGGAAGCGCTACTTTCAAGGGCAACAAGGCCGCCAGGGATCTGATTAGTCGGAACAAGAAACTACTCAAATCAAAGCACCCTCATGCGCGTTTTGAACACACTCGGCTGGGTAACTTGGTCGTGCTTCAGGCTTACCAGCAACTTCGCGAATCCGGCCGGTGGTCGCCAGCCTTACAAGCGCGAGCTGACTTGCGCATTGGTGCGCTTGTCGGCGACGCACCCCGAAGCTTGCTCAAGCGATGGCTCTGGAATCGCCGGGTAGCGAAAATCATTTCTTAATCTTGCTATCAGGCGTTGATTTGGTGTGATTAGACCTCGAAGCTGTATATGGCCAACTGAAGACTTTGTATTTTCAGCTTGTGACATCGGAAGCAGTAATCGACAAGAAGCAGTATGGGTCGTAAAACGGTCGCTGCTGAACGATTAGTGAAATTCTTCTTTAAGCACCTGGCTCGATATTCAAAATCAGCGCTTGGCCATTTTTGAAAAATGAATGAGCATAATACTGAGCACGCTAAAGTTTGCTACTAACTTAATTCACCGATGTTTCGCTTTTTACACAGAGATCCATGATCAAGATTTTTATCGGCTTTGACCCTCGGGAGGCGGTGGCCTACCATGTCTGTTGCAACAGCCTCATTCGCCGCTCCAGCGCCCCGCTTTCTATCACACCACTCGCGCTGGAGAATCTGACTAGCTATAAAGAAATGCACTCAGACGGCTCCAATCAGTTCATCTATAGCCGGTTTTTGGTTCCGCACCTGATGGAGTACCAGGGCTGGGCTCTTTTCATGGATGGCGACATGCTGTTGCGCGACGATATAGCTAAACTCTGGGCCCAACGTGACGAATCGAAGGCGGTCATGTGCGTGCACCACAACTACAAGACCCGAGCGCCTGTGAAGTACCTGGGCTCCCGCAATCAGGACTACCCCCGCAAGAATTGGTCCAGCGTGGTTCTTTGGAACTGTGGCCATCCTGCCAATACGGCGGTAACTCCGCAGTTCATCGAAACCGCCACCGGCGCCCAGCTACACCGATTTACCTGGCTGGACGACAGCCAGATTGGTGAACTTCCCATTGAATGGAACTGGCTCCCCGACGAGTTCGGTCCCAACGAAGATGCCAAGCTGTTGCACTTCACCCTGGGCACTCCCTGCTTCCATGAGTACGCTGATACGCCCATGAGCTCCGAGTGGCATCGTGAACGTATGCTCATGGATTATTCAGATCAATACAAAGGCAAGTAGCCGTTGGCCCATGCAGTTCGAAACGGTTAAAGTCCATTTCTGGCCGCATTCGCGTCGCATACATGTTGCAAGCTACCGCCTGCGCTGTCACTTGGTGATGGGGGGCTTGCGTCAGCTTGGCATTGAGGCATTGTTATACGAAGTAGGTCACCACCCTGATGTTCTTGTGCTATCCAAGCGCTACGATCCGACTAGCTTGGCCCACGCCCTAGAATTGAAGCGTCGTTTCGGTACGCGGCTCTACCTGGACCTTTGCGACAACCACTTTTTCTTCAAGGGAGACTCGCCCGATGCGAGCAGACGCGCTGCAGAGCTTGACGCCACCGTTAGGGCTGTTGATCATGTCATCGTGTCGACTGCATACTTGGCTGAGGTCATCCGGACCCGGCCGGGGGTGTCAACGACCGTCTCCGTGATCGAGGATCTGGTCGAACTTCCGAGGACTGGTCGTCTACTGGACCCGGTGCTACATCCTTTAAGCTACATTGACTGTAGGCGCCTGCGAACTTGGCTTGTCCGGGTCGCTCCCGATGTCAAACACCGGTTGATCTGGTTCGGAAACCACGGCGGCGGGTTTGCCGACAGCGGGATGAATGATCTACGCTTGATCCGACCGGTGCTGGACGAACTGCACACGCACGAGAAGATCAGCTTGACGATTATCAGTAATTCACGGGAAAAGTACCAAGAGCTGGTAATGGACTGGTCGGTGCCGACCTACTACCTGGAGTGGAATGAAACCTTCATCTCCACCGCGTTACGCTTGCATGGAGTATCTGTGATTCCCATCAGTCGAAACCCCTTCACTTTTGCGAAGTCACCCAACCGGGTAGAGACCAGCTTGGTTCATGGGCTGGGCGTCGTAGCGGATCGTATTCCAAGTTACGACAAATACCAAGACGCTATTTACTTAGATTGCTGGCAGGATGGTCTGCTTGCCTTGATCAGCGGTTCTGGCACTTGCCGAATGATTCAGTCGGTGGACTTTGGGCAGTCAAATCGGTCGGTCATCGACGCGTGGGCTGCTCTTTTTTCCCGGTAAAAGCAGTTGTAGAAGTCACACGCGGGAATTGCTAGACCTGCTTTGCTCACATTTTGTGTATATGAAACTCGACTTCATAGATACTGAGAATGAAAGAAAAGTACCGTTCAAACACCTCCGCTAGATAGGTGTTGAGATTGACTAGGCGATTCAGTATATTGGCCGGCTTAGGGAACTTTATACCCATTAGCTTGAAATTGAAAATCGAGACGAAGTTCACCCTGACATGATCAAGTGACCAGCCGGGAATCGCTACGTAGTTAGGTACGTAACGCCTCAGGCAAGTTTTCTCGCAGAAGTAGCTGAATGTGTGCACGCCAAACGGGGTTTTGTGTGTCGGGTCCGAGTAGTAATACGGGTTGGAGAAGTGCGGCACGATGAGCTTCATCTCGCCACCTTTAATCAGTACCCGATCCATCTCCCTTAGCAGCGATTGCAAATCCTCAAACGCCATGTGTTCCAAGTAGTGTCTGGAATAGAAATGGCTGACGCTCTCTGATGGCAATGTTTTTAGGTGAGCCAGGGCATCAGATCGAATGATGTTCTCGTCACTGAAGCCGATGTCAACGCCGATGTAGCCTTTCTGTGGGCTTTTTCCACAGCCTAGGTCGAGTTTGAGTTTCTGGGTCATATCAACGTATTTGGATAGAGTTCTTCGCCGGCAGAAGTGCCGTTTTCCATTGCCTCAGGCCACTACCAGTACGCCCCTGTAGCGCCAGAAAGCGCCGAATGGCAGCCTGCGTGTTGCTTGCCTGCCACCACGAATCGAGAGTAGATTCGAGCTTATCTAACTGGCGCAAAAGGGACTCGATACTTGTGTGTAAGATCCCCACAATTTCTAGGTCATTATAGGCGTTAGTTGCCTCGTGGCGGATCTGGAAAAAATCGTCACTGATAAGGATAAGCGTGGGGTGGTTGTTCCAAAAGCTTTCGACAATCGTAGTCGAGCAGTTGTCACAGATATGTAAGCGACACTTTGCCAAGCGCTCGCTGAACTTGCCTTGTTGGAATTCCAACGTGACCAGCGTTTTGCCCAAGGCTTTCACCATGGTCGGCACATCCCAGCCCAGGTCGCGCGGACGGGTCCTGATCGCGACGGGTTGCTTCGTTAGCTCAAACACCCGTGAAGCTAAATGCATCTGGGTTGTCAGATAACGCTCAAATCTGTCAGGG
>JBILKC010000160.1:0-6772 GCA_044376885.1 Hylemonella sp.
CCTGACCGCCAGGCACGATGGGATCAGCGCGCACGGCTCGCTCCAGGTCCATGATCATCATGCCGGCCTGCACGGTCACCTGGCCGACCTGGATGTCAAGTACCCGGTTCAGGCCAGTGATATCCAGGATGACGCCACCTTGCAGCGGCACACACTGGCCGTAGTTGCCGGTACCGCCGCCCCGAACCGTGAGGTTGATACGGTGTTTGGCACAGGCGGCAGCCACCCGAATCACGTCTTCCTCGCTGTTGACCTTGACGATCAAATCTCCCAGACAAGGGTCCAGCAGCTGCTTGAGCACCGGGCTGTACCAGTAATAGTCTTTGCTCTTGATGTCCAGCTGAACAGGGTCCTGGCTCATGCTCAAGCCCGTCAAGGATTGTTTGAGGGCGTCAAGTGCGTGGGCAGGCCTGGTCATATCCATAGGCCTTGGCGACAAACCCGGCGGCGTCGGGCCCGGGTGCTCATGAGTTCAAGCCCATTTCGGGCTTCCAGGAGGATGAGGTCTGCCGGACAGCCGTCACGGAGCTGGCCGGTCCAGGGTAGGCGCATGGTGTTTGCCGGGTTGAGGGTGATGGTATCGAGCCAGTCCTCGGCCGGCGCCAAGTGAGCCATTTGTACACCCAAGGCCCAGTTTTCCAGCAAGTCATAACTGCCATAGGGGTAAAACGGGTCCGCCACGTTGTCACTGGCCAGACTGACCTTAACGCCCGCTTGCCGTGCCTCGATCAGGCGGGTGATGCCGCGCTCTACAGGGGTGGTGTCCCAGCTGCCTTGCAGGTAAAGATTGGTGGTTGGAAGTGCAATAAGCCCAATACCAGCCTCACTAACTAGCTCTAAAATTTGTAGCGCCTGAGAGGTCGGCTGAACCGATAGTGAGCATGCATGCCCGCAGGTCACCCGGCCCTGCCAGCCGGTTTGCAGCGTGAGCTCGGCTATGGCGCGAAGACCATTGGCGTCGGCATGAAGCCCTTCGTCCACATGAAAGTCCAGGTCCAGGTCTAAGCGTTGGGCCAACTCAAACACACCCTGCAGCTTGCGCTGCAGATCCGTGTTGCGATAAACAAAGCAGCCCAGGATGCCAACACCGTCTTTCACTTGTCTTGCGATGCTGGTGCCGACCCGGGCATCGTCAAAAATATCCAGTGCAGTCAGTGACACCCATTGCATCTCCAGACGGTTGCGCCATTGTTCGCGCAATGCAAGAAACACGTCGATCGAGACCGGCCGCCCGGGCGCCATCCAATCCAAGTGGGTACGCAGTGCCCGGGTGCCGTTTTGCCACGCATCTTCAAGCCCACGCGTCATCCGGACTTGCAGGTCAGCAGCCGTCCAGCTGGCACGGTGGGTGGCAATCATGTCAATCGCCCGGAAAAGGTCACCGTTGGCAGGCCCGGTATCTTGCACGGTGTAGGTCTTGTCAAGATGCAAATGCAGGTCGGCCAGGGCTGGCAAAAGCGTACCCTGCGCTGGCATCGATGGATCGCTGGGCGAAATCGCCTGAACGACTGCACCTTCAATGTGCACATTAAAGACATTCCCAGGGCTTGAGAAGCCTCGCACTGCAGCAGGAATGTAAACAGCTTCAAGGGTGATCATGACTTGGCGTGCTTGATGTCCATTCAAGGGCGTCGTTTCGTGTATTCAAAGCAAAGGCAAATCAATGTCGGCTGCCCACATCAGGGCTTGGAATACAGCAAAGTTCTAAAAACGGGGCAGTTCTGGGTGAGATATTTTTCCACCCCGCACCAGCATCTGGCCGTATTCGGCACAGCGGTTCAATGTGGGAATCACCTTACCGGGGTTTAACAAGCCCTTGGCGTCAAAGGCCCGCTTCACGCCGAACATCTGCTCGTTTTCAGCCGCGCTGAACTGCACGCACATGCTGTTGAGTTTCTCTACCCCCACACCGTGCTCGCCGGTCACGGTGCCGCCCATGGCCACGCTGGTTTCCAGGATATCGGCACCAAAAAGTTCGCAGCGGTGCAGTTGGTCGGCATCGTTGGCGTCAAACAAAATCAGCGGGTGGAGGTTACCGTCACCGGCGTGGAAGACATTGAGGCAGCGCAAGCCGTATTTTTTCTCCATGCCGGCAATTGCAAGCAAGATGTCTGCCAAGCGCTTGCGCGGGATGGTGGAGTCCATGCACATATAGTCCGGGCTGATGCGCCCGCTGGCCGGAAATGCATTTTTGCGTCCGCTCCAGTATTTCAGACGTTCGGCCTCATCGCGGCTCACGGCAATAGCCGTGGCACCACAGCGCAGCAGCACCTCACGCATCCTGCCGATTTCTTCCTCCACCTCTTCGGGCGTCCCGTCGCTTTCGCACAGCAAAATGGCCTGAGCGCTCAGGTCATAACCTGCGTGGACGTAGTCTTCCACAGCCGCCGTCATGGGCTTGTCCATCATTTCCAAGCCGGCCGGGATGATGCCGGCCGCAATCACCGCCGCCACGGCTTCACCCGCTTTGCCGATCTCGTCAAAGCTGGCCATGATGCAGCGGGCCAATTGCGGTTTGGGAATGAGTCTGACGGTAACTTCGGTGGTCACGGCCAGCATGCCTTCGCTGCCAACCAGAATACTGAGCAGGTCATAACCGGCCACGTCCAATGCCTCGGAGCCGAATTCAATCGGTTCGCCTTCAATGGTGAAGCCGCTGACCTTGAGCACGTTATGAACGGTCAGCCCATACTTGAGGCAATGCACCCCGCCGGAGTTTTCCGCCACATTGCCGCCAATACTGCAGGCAATTTGGCTGGAAGGGTCGGGTGCGTAGTACAGCTTGTAAGGGGAGGCGGCCTCGCTGATGGCCAGATTGCGTACGCCGGCCTGCACCAGCGCGGTGCGGCTGACCGGGTCAACTTTCAAAATCTTGTTGAACTTGGCCAGACTGAGCGTCACCCCCAGTGCGTGTGGCATGGCACCACCAGACAGACCGGTGCCCGATCCCCGGGCCACCACGGGCACGTCCAGTGCATGGCAAATCTTGAGCACAGCCTGAACCTGTTCATAGGTTTCTGGCAATGCCACCACCAGCGGGCGTTGCCGGTAGGCGGTCAGGCCATCACACTCGTAAGGAACGGTGTCCTCGTTGTGCCAGAGCAGCGCGTGCGCGGGCAGGGCCACCTTCAGGGCCTGGACAACCTGCTGCTGTCGCTCAGCACGTTCCAGTGCTGAGCGTTGGTCGGGGGAAGTGGGTGCGTTCATATAAAAATCATTCTAGTCTGCGTCGTCCCCTGCCGGGGACCGACCATATAATCCCGTTCCCTTAATGACTACCGGTAGCCCCCGTGTCTGATCGCCTCTCCGTGCTGCCGCAGTACCTTTTGCCCAAACGGGCCATCACCCAGTTCTCAGGCCTGGTCGCCGGGGGCCAGTGGGGTGCAGTGACCACCGGCATCATCCGGCGCTTTATCCGCAAGTACAGCGTGAATATGGATGAAGCGCTGGATTCCAACCCCGCCAGTTACAGCAGTTTCAACGATTTTTTCACCCGCGCCCTCAAGCCTGGTGCCCGGCCGCTGAGCAATTCCCGGTTCATCTCCCCCGTAGACGGGGCTATCAGCCAGTTCGGAGCGATTGAGCAGGACCAGATTTTCCAGGCCAAAGGCCACCGTTACAGCACCAAAGCCCTTGTGGGGGGTGACGCGGCTTTGGCCAGCCAGTTTGAAGATGGAAGTTTTGCCACGCTGTACCTCAGTCCGCGCGATTACCACCGCATTCACATGCCGTGTGACGGTCGGCTGACCCGCATGACCTATGTGCCGGGAGCGTTTTTTTCGGTGAATCCCACCACGGCGCGTGGCGTGCCCGGACTTTTCGCCCGCAACGAGCGCGTGGTGTGCGTATTTGACACGGCTTCCGGGCCGCTGGTATTGGTGCTGGTCGGCGCAACCATTGTGGGCAGCATGGCTACGGTCTGGCATGGTGTGGTTAACCCGCCGCGCAGTCAGCGCATTCGTGACTGGCGTTATGACGGCGCGCTCGACATCCAGCGTGGTCAAGAAATGGGCCGCTTTTTGCTGGGCTCCACAGTCGTCTTGCTGTGGCCCAAAAACACCATTCGCTTCAACCCGGATTGGCAACCCGCCCGGGCCATCCGGCTCGGCGAATACATGGGTGACTAATAAAACCGGCCAAGCGTGCTAAGCTAGACGACTCGGTTGTTACAACCACATGTTTTCGGAGATTGCCATGCCAGCCTTACTGCCCAACGTTGACCCTGATGGTCTTCTTGAATATTCTGTTGTCTACACTGACCGCGCCCTCAACCATATGTCCCAGCGCTTTCAGGGCGTCATGCGCGACATTTCCTCGGTTCTTAAAGAGGTTTACAACGCCAAATCGGCTGTGGTTGTTCCGGGCAGCGGTACTTTTGGCATGGAGGCCGTGGCACGCCAGTTTGGCTCAGGCAAAAAGTGCCTGGTAATCCGCAACGGCTGGTTCAGCTACCGCTGGACCCAGATTTTCGAACAGGGGAAGATCCCGTCGGAAGAAATCGTGCTCAAAGCGCGCAAAACCAGCGCCGACAAGCATGCTCCTTTTGCCCCGGCTCCCATCGACGAGGTGGTGGCGACCATCAAAGCCCAAAAGCCCGACGTGGTGTTCGCCCCGCACGTGGAAACATCGGCAGGTATTTTGTTGCCCGATGATTATTTGCGTGCTGTTGCCGACGCCGTGCATTCGGTAGGCGGCTTGTTTGTGCTCGATTGCGTAGCCTCCGGCACTCTATGGGTGGACATGGTGGCCAGTGGTGTTGACGTGCTGGTGACAGCGCCGCAAAAAGGCTGGACAGGCTCGCCCTGCGCCGGTCTGGTGATGTTGAGTGAACTGGCACGCCAGCGTATTGAGGGCACCACCAGCTCCAGCTATGCGATTGACCTGAAAAAATGGCTGCAGATCATGGAAGCCTACGAAGGCGGCAGCTTCGCTTACCACGCCACATTTCCCACGGATGCGCTAGCTAATGTGCGCGACGTGATGCTCGAAACCCGTGCCTACGGCTTTGCCAAGGTCAAGGCTGAACAACAGGAATTGGGTCGCCAGATCCGCGCCCTGTTTACACGTAAGGGCTTCAAGAGCGTTGCCGCAGACGGCTTCCTTGCCGCAAGCGTAGTCGTCAATTACACCGACGACGCAGACATTCAGTCCAGCAAGAAATTCCTGGCCGCTGGCCTGCAAACCGCAGCAGGCGTGCCATTGCAATGTGACGAACCGGCTGACTTCAAGTCATTCCGCATCGGCCTGTTCGGCCTGGACAAACTGCACAATGTGGAGCGCACCGTCAAGAGCCTCAAGAAAGCGCTTGACCAGATGGCCGCAGTCCAAAAAGCGCCCAGCGAGTTAGAACTATCCGTGTGAGATGGCGGCTGGTGCACCCGGTTGCGCCAGCGGGTGTGCCTTGGCAAAGGCATCGAGCTTGAGGCAGCGGTCCACAATGCCCACCAGTGTGGGCGCTGCAGACATGTCAATCTTGAACAGACGTGCGCCCACCACATGTGAAGTCAGGGCCAGATCGGCCATAGTCACTTCGTCGCCGCAAGCATATTGACCGGACTGGTTCTCCTGCACCAACCGTGTCTCGATGGCCTGGCTGCCTGTGTTAAACCAATGCGTAATCCATTTGAGCCGAGCGGGCTCATCGACACCCAGCTCATGTTCCAGGTAATTTCTCACTCGCGGAACGATCAGCGGATGAACATCGGCGCTGGTCATTTGCGACAGTGAACGCACGCGTGCTTTGCCGGCTGCATCGGCAGGCAGCAGGGGCATGTGGGGCCAGGTGTCGTTGATGTATTCCACAATCGCCAAGGACTGGGTCAGTTTTAGCCCGTCATGGTCCAGTAAGGGCAGTGCGTTTTGCGGGTTGAGCTGATGGTAGGCCGGTTCAAACTGTTCGCCTTTCATCAAGTCAACCATCGTTTCCTCATACGGAATGGCTTTCAGATTGAGTGCAATTCGCACCCGCAGTGTGGCCAGCGACCGCCAGAAGCCATAGAGTTTGATGCTCATGATTACCCTTTCTAGACAAGAACAGTTCAGCTCACAAAAGAACGGATTGCGGCCATGAAAACCTCGGGTGCCTGCAGTTGCGGCACATGCGCGCAGCCCTTGATGACCTCCAGCCGGGCGTTCGGCAGACCGGCAGCCAGCTCAACCGACATGGGCGGGGGCGTCGCCTCGTCTTGCTCGCCCACCAGAACCAAGACGGGAACAGTGACGCTGGCGAGTTGGGGGCGCAAGTCCAGTGCTGCCAGGGCGTCGCAGGCCGCATGAAATGTGGCTGGGTCAACGGCCAGAAAGCGTTGCTTGCGCACCTCGATCAGGGCCGGGTTTTGTGCCTGAAACTCCGGGGCAAAAAGTCGCCTCATGGCGACATCGGCAATGGCGCCAAGCCCCTTGTCCCTGGCCGCGCCAGACATGCCCCGAAAAGCCGCCCGCCCTGCTTCACTGAATGCTGCACCACAGTCAGCCAGGACCAAGCGGGAGGCCAGGGCAGGGTGACGGATGGCGGTAACCAGGGCTACAAAGCCACCATAGCCATTGCCCAGCAGTATGGGTTTTTCTGCAAGACCCAGCGCGTCAATGCCGGCGGCAATGTGGTCGGCAATCGTGTCCAGATTGCCGCCGACAAAATCGGAAGCATCAAAGCCAGGCAAGCTCAGCACAATTACCAGGTGTGTCTTGACCAGTTCTGTGGCGATGGCATCAAAGCTGGTCTGGTCCGCCAACAAGGAGTGAAACAGCACGATGGGTGTGCCTTGCCCGCCCA
>JBILKC010000010.1:0-21173 GCA_044376885.1 Hylemonella sp.
CACCAGTAAATATGTAACCTCGGTCGCTTCCAGTGCCAATGGAGTCATCACCGTTACTGCCAACGAAGCAAATCTTCCCCAACTCACCGCCGCGACGAACACCCTGACCCTGGTGCCAGTTCAAACGGGTACAACGGCCGTTGTGGGTACAACCGATGGCGGTAAAACCATTGCCGGCTGGGCTTGTGGTGCCAGGGCGACTTCCACGCCTGCAGGTGCCACCACAATCCTGTCAAAGTACCTCCCCGCCAATTGCCGTGGCGTTTACCCCTGATCGTTGAATCAAGGCTAATACAAACCATCAACCGGATTCACTGCCATAAGCAAAGGGCGCCATCCTGGGCGCCCTTTATATTCTCAAAACCAACGGTGATGTGGGCCGTTGTTTCCGACACATTCGCTAGGTCGTGGCCAGATAAGTTCCCGACTTGCCGCCGTGCTTTTCAAGTAACTTGACGCCCGTGATGGTCATTCCCCGATCCACCGCTTTACACATGTCGTAAATCGTCAGTAGCGCGACCTGAACAGCCGTCAGGGCTTCCATTTCCACGCCAGTTGGACCCACGGTTTCAACGCTGGCGGTGCAGACGACATGGCATGGGTGGTTGTCACTGGCGTGGCCGAGGGCGAAGTCCAGGGTAACCCGGGTCAAAGCCAGGGGGTGGCACAGAGGGATCAAGTCGCTGGTTTTTTTTGCGGCCTGAATGCCGGCAATACGAGCGATGCCCAGTACATCGCCCTTTTTCGCTGTTCCGCCTTCAATAATGGCCAGGGTAGCGGCGTGCATTTCAATCTGACCGCTGGCCACCGCAATCCGGTGTGTACTGGCCTTGCCCGCCACATCTACCATATGGGCTTGGCCGTGGGCATCAAAATGGGTGAGTGCGCTCATTGAAACTTGTTTTTGAAATGAAATTACGGATCAAGCATCATACGGTCATGTTGAGAGACTTTCATCAAGCGTGGAAACACGGCGGCATTTGGCGGCTTTACAAATGCGTCCCAAAATCCGGCAAACAGGGAAAAGAAGCATTCGCCCATACAAAGAAAGGCTTGACTGCTCTAATATTTATAGCTATCGGATGTTCCCAAGCGGCTTTGGCGCAGTCGTCACTTCCTAATCTGGGTGACGGCCTGGAGATGACCGCCAGTGCCGAGCGGCGCCTTGGCGACCGCATTGCCCGAGAGCTTTACCGGGACCCGGATTTTATTGACGACCCGGTCCTGGTTGATTATGTTCAAGCCATCTGGCAGCGACTGATGTCGGCTGCAAGACTGCGCGGTGAGTTATCTCCCGAGATTGAAGAGCGTTTTGCCTGGGCGCTGACCCTGGGGCGTGACCGCAGCGTGAATGCCTTTGCGCTGCCCGGCGGCTATCTGGGCGTGCACCTGGGGTTGTTGGCGGTGGTCTCCAGCCCGGATGAGCTGGCTTCGGTCCTGGCGCACGAACTCAGCCACGTGACACAGCGTCATATTTCCCGCCTGATCAGCCGTCAGGGCGCCACCACACCCTGGTTGATCGGCGCCATGTTGCTCGGTGCGCTGGCGGCACGCGGTAACCCCAATGTGGCCAATGCCATGATCACCGGCGGGCAGGCGGTGGCGGTGCAGGGACAGCTAAACTTCTCACGTGATATGGAGCGGGAGGCGGACCGTGTTGGCTACGGCATACTGGTTCAGGCGGGTTTTGAGCCCCAGGGCTTTGTCTCTATGTTTGAGAAGTTACAAAAAGCCTCCAGACTCAACGACAGTGGCGGATTCCCCTACCTGCGCAGCCACCCCGTGACTACGGAGCGCATTGCAGATATGCAAGGTCGCCAGCAGCTATTGCCACCAAGCAAGTCGAAGGAAACAGTCAGCCTGCAGCACGCCATGATTTCGGCCCGCGCCCGCGCGCTCACCCGGCCTGGTATCGACATCCTGCGGTCTTGGGTCGATCAGGCAGTGGCGGCCTCAAGTAGCCCACCAGGGGCATCAGATCCTGCAGCCCAAGCCGGGTTGTTGTACCAAGGTGTACTGGCAGCAAGTTTTCAGAGGGATTTTGAACAGGCTAGGCGCTTGCATAAGCACTTGCAGACCCTGACGGAGGGGGACACTGCAGCAGCAGAGTTGGTTCGTCTGTTGGGCGCAGAACTGGCATTGGCTGGCGGCGACGTCAGGGGGGCGGTCAGTGTGATGTCGAAAGCCGATGAAAAAATAGGCTCGCAAAGCCGCCCGGCCCTGTTTTTGTGGGCTCAGGCCATGACCCGAAGCGGGCAAGGCCTTGAAGTGGCGCAGCGTCTGCAAACCTGGTTGGCTACCCGGCCACAGGACGCACAAGCCTGGCAGTTGCTGGCAGCGGCATATCAGACACAGAACAAAGTGCAAAGTGCAATTCGGGCCGAGGCGGAGTCATTTGCGTCGTTGCTGGACTACCCTTCTGCAGTCAACCGGATGAAGGTGGCACAACAAATGTCACGTCAAAACGCAAATGGCGTCAATGCAGACCATATTGAAGCGTCCATCATTGACGCCCGAACCCGGGAGTTGGAGCTACTTCAGCGAGAACAGGCGCTCGAGCGCTGAGTCGATCAGCAGACCAAAGGTCGAATAAATGAGTGAGCCCAGGAGCGCAGCAGCAAATCCCTCGACATGAAAACCTTCCAGAATGCTCCCGGCAGCCCAAAACAGCAGAGCATTGATGACGAATAGGAAAAGA
The DNA here is from genome assembly GCA_044376885.1 of Hylemonella sp. GTDB lineage: Bacteria > Pseudomonadota > Gammaproteobacteria > Burkholderiales > Burkholderiaceae_C > JBEIGE01. The sequence continues at coordinate 2,699 of JBILKC010000010.1, forward strand.
CCCAGGGTCAATAGCGTGACGGGAAGGGTCAGGATAATCATGACCGGGCGTAGAAAAATACCGAAAAGCCCGATCACAACCGCAGCAATCAGTGCAGCAGAAAAACTGCTGACCTGAACCCCTAGTTCAAGATGTGAGACCGCCAAAAGTGCGGCTGCGCTGAGCAGCCATTTAAGTATCAACTTCATGGCGGGTAAGCATACACCGCGCCATGAAGGGCGACATCAATGGGTGTAAAGGTCAGAGTTACTCAGCAGCCAAGACCAATGCAGCCCCCATTCCAGCTACGGCCCCTGGAACGGTCCACTTACTCTGTGTAGGCGCGGGCTGATTGGCGGTGACCGGGGGCAGGTCCTGGCCGAGTCGTGGCCGACGTGCATCCAGCACGCGGGCAGCACCCTGACGGCTTAACAGGTCTTGGGTCATGTCAGTCAATGAACTGGAGGCCAGCAAACAAGTAACCCGGTCTCCGGTGGCCTGCAACTCGGGCGCGATCTGAGCGAATACCTTGTCAGCCCACTTGGCGCGCCAATTTTCCCGGGCACTGTAGCTGACCCATTTGCTGATATGTCGGGTCATTCGGGGTGGGCAGGCGACCAAAATCCAGTGCGTCCGCTCCCCCTGGCTGCTGCTGGTCATGGGTGCCAGCTGCTGCTTGGCATAGTCCACGTCGTCAAGATAAACAATGATGTTGTCCATGATGAATCCTTTATGTTGATGACAGAGGGAAGCTGGTATCAGGCGGTATGACCGGACTGTTCGTTGGAACTGGAGACTTTCCGGCGGGAAGCCCACCAGCCTGCACCCAGAACGCCTGCAATTGCCAGGACATAGACAGCCCATCTTGCAGCAGTGTTTGGATCGAAAATCTCGTCGAGCAAAGGCTCGTTCACAACCATTTTGGCGGCGGTAAAGGCCAGGACGGCAGCACCCAGCTGAATGATGATGGGAAACCGCTCGACCAGTTTGAGAACCAGTGAACTGCCAAATACAACGATTGGCACGCTGATCAACAGTCCGATCACCACCAGGTCGAAGGAGCCTTGTGCCGCACCTGCCACACCCAGGACGTTGTCTACGCCCATCAGTGCATCCGCGATAACAATGGTTTTCATCGCCCCCCAGAATGTACTGGCCACAGGGCCATCGTGGTTCTCACCGTCCTGGTCAACCAGAAGTTTGTAAGCCACGTAAATCAGGCCCAGGCCGCCTGCCAGCATCAGTCCGGGTACCTTTAACAACCAGACCACAAATACTGTCATGACGGTTCGTACCACAATTGCACCTACCGTGCCCCAAAGGATGGCTTTCTTTTGCAGATGGGAGGGCAGGTTGCGCGCTGCCAGGGCAATCACGATGGCGTTGTCACCGGCAAGAACCAAGTCGATCAGGATGATGGCCAGCAGTGCTGACCACCAGGGGGCAGATAAAAATTCCATTTTATTTCTCCGAGTTGTATTAGGTATTCACGCATTTGCCCAATGAAAACGCCAACAGAGAATCGGATCCGTCCGACCACAGACTCCCTTCGACGAAACCATTTGCAGATTCCAATCAAAGGTCTGACTCAGCGTCTCACCGTGATGAAACGCCCAACAAGCCGGAAGAAAATCTTCGGGTTGACGACTTGTCGATGCTGGTCTTGGTAATTGAAAAACCAGCGGGAGCTACTCCCCTTCGTGATTGGATTGAAACACGTCATTCATCATCCGTACAAGGTTTGTGGAATTGGCGGCTATCATGCAAATCCTCATTTCACTTCCCATGGCAGCAATTCACATCATTGATATCGAGTCCGCCATCAACTTCTGGCGTGCCCTCAAGCCCTCGCCCGATGGCATTACCCTGACGCCGGAGATTCGAGCGCTGGCTGAATGTTATGCCCTGATGGCGTATGAACTGCTGACGGAGATCGAGGAATCCAGCATGTCCCCCGATGCCAAGCAGGCCTGGTTGGCCTGGTACGAGACCACGCCAGATGCGCCTTGTATTGCAATATGCTCCACCAGCCAAGGTGATGCAGTCTGCAAAGGTTGTGGTCGTACCTTCGATGAGGTTCAGTATTGGCCGTCCATGCAGGCGGCGCAAAAGCGGCAGACCTGGAGGCGCATCACCTTAGAGGGTACGGCTTGGCGGTTTAACCGTTACGCCGAAAGGGCGATGGAAAAGGGCCCCGTCAGCTAGAAATACTGTAGCAAACGGACTAGCCTCGATAAGGGCTTCCCCCATTTTTACTTCCAACGAATCGGCTCAAGACTGATAGAGCGGGTTTCATCACCCAGTGTCAAGACACCTTCTTGAATGGTGGCCTGTATCTGCATGCTGCGCTGAGCCAGTTTTGCCATGGACAATGAAGACTCGGCAGGAATTCTGAAAACGCTCAAATTCTGGGGCCTGCTTAATTTGGACTCCATGCTGCGCCACCAGACTTCGGCCGCATGGTGAAAACAGAACAGTACGACCTGATCCGCCTTGCCGCAGGCTTTGACCAGTGGCTTGTCCTCAGGTTGCCCCACTTCAATCCAGAGCCGGGTTCGACCGGTGTAATCCCGCAACCAGACATCGGGCTCGTCAGGGTCGGACAAACCAGCCCCAAAGGCCAGCGTGCCGTCACCGCCGCAAACGGTGTGCAGCTGGTGTGCATACAGGGCCAAGGCGGTCAGCCTGACCATCATGCGTTCATCGGTTTCGCTGGGGTGACGTGCCAGCGTAAAAGCGTGGTTTGCGTAATAGCCGTGGTCAATGTCTGCAATTTGCAGGCTGGCTTTGAAGATGGTTGATTTAAGGGCCATTCGTATGGAGGGCCTCAGAAGGCAAAAGCGACAACCACCCTCAAACGCGGTTGGCCAAATCAGCGGCCATTCCGGTATAGCTTGCCGGGGTCATTTGCATCAGCCGCTGCTTGTCTGAGTCGGGGATTTCGAGCTTCATGATGAAGCTTTGCATCAGCTCACGCGTCATGGGCTCACCCCGGGTGAAGTTCTTGAGCTGTTCGTAGGGCTGGGGTAGGCCAAAACGCCGCATGACCGTCTGTATGGGTTCAGCCAGCACCTCCCAGGCGCAATCCAGGTCGGCTGCAAGTGCAGACTGATTCAATTCCAGTTTGCTCAGGCCGGTGCTTAGAGACTGGTAGGCCAGAGTGGCATATCCAAGCGCAACTCCTATGTTGCGCAAGACCGTAGAGTCGGTCAGGTCGCGTTGCCAACGGGAGATCGGCAGCTTTTCGCTCATGTGCCTCAGTAGGGCGTTGGACAGGCCAAGATTACCCTCGGCATTTTCAAAATCGATCGGGTTGACCTTGTGAGGCATGGTGCTGGAGCCCACTTCACCATCGCGCATCTTTTGCTTGAAATAGCCTAATGAGACATAACCCCAAACGTCGCGGGAAAAATCGATCAGGATGGTGTTGGTGCGCGCAACGGCATCAAATAACTCAGCCATATAGTCATGCGGCTCAATCTGGATGCTGTAGGGTTGAAAGGTCAGACCCAAGCCCAGCGGCTCGGGCATTTCAACCACACGCCTGCTAAAGCTTTCCCAGTCAAAATCAGGCCAGGCAGAGAGGTGGGCGTTGTAGTTCCCAACAGCCCCATTCATTTTTGCCAGTAGTTTGACCGATGCAATGCGGTCACAGGCCCCTTGTAATCGAACAGCCACGTTGGCCAACTCTTTGCCTACAGTGGTGGGGCTGGCAGTCTGTCCATGGGTACGGCTGAGCATGGGGATAGAGGCATAGGCGTGGGCCATATCCCTTAATTTAAGCAGCAGTCGGTCCAGGGCAGGAAGAACCACGACATCCCGGGCAGAGCGCAGCTGCAAGGCATGGCTGGTGTTGTTAATGTCTTCGCTGGTGCAGGCAAAATGGACGAACTCGCTGGCCTGTTCGAGCTCGGGACGTGCCTCAAATTTGGACTTGATCCAGTACTCAACAGCTTTTACATCGTGGTTGGTGGTCTTCTCAATCTCTTTAATGGCGATACCGTCGGCCTCAGAGAAGTTTTTAACCAGTCCCATCAGGTATGTTCTCGCGCCAGGTGTGAGTTTTTTGAATTCGAAAAATCCCGCATCACTAAGCGCAATGAACCAGCAAATTTCCACTTGAACACGCCGGTGCATATAGCCCAACTCACTCATCAAGGGGCGAAGTGCGCTCAGTTTGCTGGCATAGCGTCCGTCCAGCGGCGAAAGTGCGGAGATATTGGAAAAGCTCATCGGTTCATTGTAGTTTGAGAGTGTGCGTTTTGTCGGCTTGGCAACAGGCAAAAAGGTCAGTCGCTAGAATCACGCCATGACCCAAGTTAATGCATCATGAAATTGATAGGTTCCGGTACCAGCCCCTACGTGCGTAAGGTGCGAATTGTGATGGCAGAAAAGAAGCTTGATTACAACTTTGTAATTGACAGTGTCTGGACCGCCGATGCGCAAATTAGTACATCCAACCCCCTTGGCAAGGTGCCATGTCTGATCATGGAGGGTGGGGAGGCATTGTTCGATTCCCGCGTGATTGTTGAATACCTAGATACCCTGTCACCTGTTGGCAAACTCATTCCTGCTTCAGGACGCGAACGGGCTGAAGCCAAAACATGGGAGGCGCTGGCAGATGGTGTTCTGGACGCCGCTATTCTCGCCCGCCTCGAAGCCACTTGGGACGGACGGACCAAGTTGCAACGCAGTCAGGCCTGGATTGACCGCCAGCTTGGAAAGGTCGAGCTTGCTTTACAGGCCATGAGCCGCGGGCTGAGTGACAAACCTTATTGCTCCGGCATTCATTTGAGTTTGTCGGATATCGCTGTGGGCTGTGCCTTGAGTTATCTGAATTTCCGTTTTCCCGAGATTGAATGGCAATCCAAACATGCCAACTTGCATCGATTGCAGGATAAGCTTGAGGAAAGGCCCAGTTTTCTTTCGACGGTCCTGATGTGAGCCCCTGGAAATACAGATCTCTTTTGCACTAATGCTTTAAAGACTCGGACAAGATATGCTTTACCCGGAAATATTCAAGCAGTTGGAATCTGTCCGGTGGAATATGGCGCAGGATATTCCCTGGCAGAACTTTGATGACAGCCAGCTTTCGCTCGAGCAGGCCAAAACGATCAAGATGAACGCGATCACGGAATGGGCCGCCCTGCCGGCAACCGAGATGTTTTTGCGTGACAATCGCGACGACAGCGACTTTTCCGCCTTCATGTCCATCTGGTTCTTCGAAGAACAAAAGCATTCGCTGGTGTTAATGGAATACCTCCAGCGTTTTCGTCCTGAACTTTTGCCTACTGAGGCCGAACTCCATGACATACGCTTTGAATTTGACCCCGCCCCTGCGCTTGAGACGCTGATGTTGCATTTTTGTGGCGAGATCAGGCTTAATCACTGGTACCGGCGTGCTGCTGAATGGCACACAGAGCCCGTCATCAAGCACATTTACACGACCCTGAGTCAGGACGAGGCGCGTCATGGCGGTGCCTATCTGAAATATATGAAACGCGCTATTGGCAGCTTCGGCAACGAAGCCAAGGCTGCTTTTATGAAGGTGGGAGTGTTGATGGCCAGTGCCCGGCGCACTGCTCAAGCGCTTCACCCCACCAACCTGCATGTGAACAAGGCGCTTTTTCCCAAAGACACCATTCAGAGTCGATTACCCAATCCTGAATGGCTCGAACATTGGCTCGATCAGCAGATCAACTTTGACTCAGTATGGGAAAGCAAGGTGGTAGAACGAATTTTGCATAACCTTGGCTTATTACTGGGGAGAAGCTTTGGAAGTGTCCAGGAACTCAACCGCTACCGTAAGGAGTTAAGCAGGGAGCTTGCGGCGTCCTGATCTGCTGGATTTTCTGCCGCGACGTCAGCTAGGCCCGATCTTGACTCGTTGGCACAGTTAATTTCAGCATGCGCTCCAAGTTGATCTTTACCTTCATGTCGCGGGAAGGGATGCTACTCACAATGCGGTACTCTCGCAGACTGGTGTCTCGGATCATGGGTTCAACAGTGGGCACGCCATCCCGATTGACCAGCACGGCGACCCTGGGGGTCGCAGAGTTGAATCCGCGGCGTACCACAATGGCAATTTCATTGCTGGTTAACTTCACAAATGAGCCCGGTGAATAGATACCCACAGCCTTGATAAGCGCTGCACCGGCTTCGTCAACCTGTTTATTTTCGTCAAAATAACAAGCTTGCATGGCAGCCGCAGGACTGAACGGAACGCGTGATGCCCGAGGGGACAGGCTGGCAACAAACCTGTCTGCGCAGTGGATCAGCCGCGCTATGCGCCCTGCTACGCTTCTTCCCGACAAGGGCCCCGGAGGTGTCGAATGATGGTTGAGAACGGCCCCGATCCATACCGTATCAGTCACACCCTGCTGTTCGAGCATATGCGCACTGAGTGCGCGATGCGTATTGATGAGCGCGCTCTGCGCTTGGTTAAGGGGATCGGTCTGTTGCGCGAGCTCATCCTGCAGTTCGGTCATGCTGATATTCATGGACAGGGCAGCTAGACCCAGGGTTTCCGACTCCTGCGGCGACCATTTCAGCACTTCGCGAGCGGCCAGATTGCACGCCACGCTCACCAGCATGGCGTGTGTGGCACTGTACATTTTGACCTCGGCGGATGCAAGATAGAACAGGGCGAACAAGGTGCCATCAGGATTGCTCAAGGAATGCTGATGCAATACGAATTGGAACTCCCTAAGCCGTTCGACAAAGCTGCTCGATTTTCCATCCTTGAGCAAAATATTTGCATTTGCTTGGAGATCTAGCCAGTCTGCCGGGCCATCGATTAAAGGGCGGCCACCAGTGTTTAAAGTGCCCCTTTCGATGGTGGTTTTTGCGATTTGCCCCAGGTTTCTTTGCTCCCGGGTCAAATCGTAGAGCTTGGCAAGGTACGCTTTGTGCTGGGCTTCGGACTCCACAATGTCGATATACAACTCAAACCCTTTGCTCAGCATAGTTAAAAGCTCAGCCTTTGAAGGGATGGTGTAACCTTTTTGAGCCAACAGTTTCCCCTGGGCATCCCTGAGCGAAAAAGGCAAGGGTTGGCCCGTGACGATGGAATCGATGTTCAGCGGGACAAGTCTCATGTTTAAAGTGTTATAGATTATGACCCAAGACGTCGGCGAAAAACTTGGTAATTGATAGGTAAATTACCATTGTTTACATGCATTCAATCTTTGCTTAAGTGGCCAATATGGGTGTTTGCATTCTGTCTCAGGGCTCGTCCTGCTAGGATTTCGACCATGAATACCCCTTCCTACGCCCTGCCGGATTTCCTCAACAAGCGTTGTGACCGGTCTTCCTTGTCTTTGCGAATTGCCAACATGCCCAGGCCCCTGGTGTTCACCAATGGGGTTTTTGATGTTATGCACCGCGGCCACGCAATCTATCTGGCGCAGGCACGAGCGCTGGGCGCAAGCCTGGTAGTCGCCCTCAACACCGACGCCTCAGCACGCAGGTTGGGAAAAGGCCCGGAACGCCCCCTCAACAATGAAGATGACCGAGCCGTCATGATGTCTGCTCTGGGGTCAGTCGACCTCGTGACCTGGTTTGATGAAGACACCCCCACCACCCTGATCGCGCAAATCCGGCCGGATTTGCTGGTCAAAGGCGGCGACTATGACATGCAAAGCCTGCCTGAAACCCGACTGGTGCAAACCTGGGGCGGGCGGGCTTTGGCCTTGCCTTTTGTGGCGGGGTATTCAACAACCGCGCTGGTACAAAAAATACGTGCCGGGTCTTCCTGAATGGCTGGCAAATACCAGCGCTCGGCTGAACTGCTTGTATTGCCAAAGAAACGCCAGTATTTACAACGGGCCGAATACGGCGTGCCACAGGTTCAATACGGCCTGCCGCTCAGCTTGCAGCATGGAAAAATCCACTTGGGTAGGCTCTTCATTGAGACGTGCGAGGTGCTGAACGCGTCGTAACTCCCTATAGGCCGAAGCAGCGGCTTCACCTATCGATGCCGGCAACAAACCTTGGGATTCCGCCGCCTTGAGGAGGGCAATATTTCCAATGTTAGCGACGAGCTGGGGATGAGTATTGGCCAGGGAAAGCACCAGGAACTGAACAACAAACTCAACGTCCACCATGCCGCCGGGGCTGTGCTTGACGTCGAACAGGCTTGCGCTAACCGGGTGGGCTTGTGTTACTTTGATGCGCATTGATTTGATCTCATCGGCAAGCTTTAGGCTGTCGCGCGGGGCTGTAATGACGCCGGCGCGTATCTGGTCAAAACGTTGCCGCAAAGCATCATTGCCCAGTACAAAGCGTGCGCGGGTCATGGCCTGATGTTCCCATGTCCAGGCGGTATTGCTCCCGCGCTGTTGCTGATAGTTGGCATAAGCCGAGAAGCTGGTCACCAGTAAACCGGAATTGCCGTTAGGTCTAAGGGCGGTGTCAATCTCATAGAGATCGCCTTCCCCAGTTTTGACTGTCAGCCAGTTAATCAGCTTGCGAACCAGGTTGGCATAAACCTCTGAAGCTTGCTCGTCGTCATCCTCATAGACAAAAACAATATCCAGGTCGCTACCATAGCCCAGCTCCTTGCCGCCGAGCTTGCCATAGGCAATGATGGCGAACTGATGTGACTCGCGATGTCGGCGCTTCAAGCGCTCCCAGCACCAGCGACAGGTGATGCGCAAAACGGTTTCGGCCAGTGAACTGAGGTCATCGGCCACCTGCTCCACCGTAATGGTTTTCTCCAGATCCCGTGACAAAGTCCGGAACACCTCTGCATGGTGTGCCCGTCGCAACAGGTTGAGCAGGGACTCGTCGTCGTCGTCTCCGGCTGACTGCAAGGCTGAACGCCGGAACTCCAATTCACGCTCGAAATCAGTGGGAACAAACCGCTCGTTAAGCATGTCAGCACTGGCGAGCTCGTCAATGACACCGGGGTGCAGAAGCAAATAACGGGCGGGCCATTTGGCCGCGCCAAGCAGTCTCAAGAGTCGCGCATGGGCATTTGGCCGCTCCAGTAACAGTGCAATGTAGCTTTCCCGCCGCATCAAGGGTTCCATCCAGTCGACCAGGCGAACTGCTGCGACTTCTGTGACAGTTCCTTCCTTGAGCCAAAGTGCCGTTCGCGCCACAAGCCGTATCAGGCGTGACCTGGAAACCTCACGCAGGGCCTGTACACGCGGGTGATTGCGCCAGGCTTGGACACGCAAACCGAATGCTTCAGGCAATGACACGAGGAGTTGGTCAAAATCAGGCTCAGCAGATCTGTTTTTTTGCCCATTCAGACATCCTTTGCACTCGTTCTCGGAATATCCGCCCAGCAGTTTGTCAAACTCCTGGGCAACAGCCTCACGATGCGCGTCCAGGTGCGACAAAAACGGGCCCAAATGGGAGAAGCCGAGCGTGCGGGCGATCCAGTTCAAGTCGCTATCGTTGGTCGGCAAAAGGTGGGTTTGCTGGTCGTCGAGATATTGGATTCGATGTTCCACCCGGCGCAAAAACACATACGCATCGGCCAGGGTTTGCGCAGTCTGTTCGGGCATCAAACCAGCACGTGCCAGTCTTTTCAGGGCATTCAAGGTCGGGCGGGTGCGGAGTTCAGGGAATTGCCCGCCGCGAACCACTTGCAGAAGCTGAACTGTAAATTCTATTTCCCGAATTCCGCCGCGCGACAGCTTGACATCGTTGGCGCGTTCAGGGTGTCCAGCACTGCGCTTGGCCGCATGCTCACGGATTTGCCGGTGCAGAATCCGCAAGGCATCAAACACGCCATAGTCGAGGTAGCGTCGAAAGACAAATGCAACAACGGTATTTCTCAGCGTGATGGCTGAGCCATCCGCGCGTCGCTCAGCAGGGGAGACAACCCTGCTCTTAAGCCAGGCAAAACGCTCCCATTCCCGCCCTTGGACATGAAAATACTCTTCCAGTGCCCCTATCGAGACCACGGCAGGTCCGGAATTTCCGTTTGGCCTAAGGGCTAGATCAACGCGGAACACAAAACCGTGTTCTGTTGTGTCACCAATCATTCTGTAAACAGCACGAACAACCTTGGAATAGAACTCTTGGTTGGAGATCTGTCCCCGCCCATCCGGGCGTCCTGCAGTCTCCCCCTCTTGGTCATAGACATAGACAAGATCAATATCGCTGGATACGTTAAGTTCCCGCGCGCCCAGCTTGCCCATCCCGAGAACCCAGAACACAGCTGGCTCGCCTTGCACAGTGAGCGCCCTACCGTGATTGGACTCTGTCATGTTCACGGCTTGTGTGCAAGCTATGTCCAACGAGAACTCGGCCAGGTGGGTCATGGCGGTGGTCACTTGATCAAGTGACGAGTGGTTATCACAGTCCAGCACCACCAAGCGTTCAATAACCAATTGCCGCAGCACTCTGAGCGCTGCGCCGATATCATGGATATCCTCAATCAGTGCTTGGAGTGCGATCTCCATGGCTTGCCTGTCAGGCAAGCCATCGGGAAGCAAGTGCATTTGGTCACGGTAGCGCCGCCTTACCCTTTGCGCAAAACGGGAGAGGTCAGACAATGGTGAGCCTGCCTGCGCATGCGCAAGCAAGGGGTTGGCGCTGACGGGGGTCATAATGCGCTGCAAATTTAAATTATCAAAATGGTTGTCACGCCGTCCGCACCCTCAACCTTGCTTAAGCTTTTCGCGCATACCGCGCGTGCCTTGTTGGTGTCGTTGCTGGTTGTCTGGTTTTTGTTCATTTTCGGCTGGTTCGCGATTCACGCACTCATTGTGCCGCGAATCAGTGAATTACGCCCATTTATTGAGACTCAGGCCAGCCAACTGCTGGGTATTCCCGTCAAAATCGGCGCAATTAGCGCAGAGTCAAAAGGCATTTTTCCTTCGCTGGAAATATCAGATGTCATTTTGCTGGACTCTCAAGGGCAAGAGGCTTTACGACTGCCCCGTGTGTTCGCTACGCTTTCGCCTCGCTCACTCTGGAACATGGGTTTTGAGCAGCTTTACATCGACAGGCCCGAGTTGGAAGTCAGGCGCAATGCGAGTGGAGCGATTTTTATTGCCGGCCTGGATTTTTCAAATCCACAGAGCCTTTCTGCGTATGCCAGCGATTGGTTTTTCTCCCAGAACGAGTTCGTGATTCATGAAGGCACACTGATTTGGAAAGACGAGCTTCGTCAACAGGCCCCGCTGAAACTTGACACTGTGAATTTGCTGATTCACAACAAGGCCCGCAACCATACGCTGCGCTTGCAAGCCACCCCGCCCCCCGCCTGGGGTGAGCGATTTGGCCTGATGGCTGACTTCCGGCAGCCGTTCTTGACAGCCCACCCGGGGAAGTGGCGCGACTGGGAAGGGCAAATTTATTCGGCATTTGACAGTGTGAACCTCTCGCAATTGAGGTCTTACGCTGATTTGGGAGTCGGGTTTACCCAGGGCCACGGTGTCATTCGGGCTTGGCTTGATGTCAATCGAGGATCGATAACCGCCACTACAGCAGACGTATCTTTGAGTGATGTGGAGATCCGGCTCAAGCCTGAGCTCAAGGCGCTGGCCCTGCCTGTCTTGTCGGGCCGACTGTCAGTGCGTGATCTCAACGCTGGCATAGAGGTGACAACCCGTAACTTGCAGTTCGAAATGTCAGATGGCCGACGTTGGCCCGGGGGCAACATCCGGTTTTCAAAAATTCCGGCCCAGGGTACCTCACCTGAGCGTGGGCAATTGAGTGCAGAACGACTTGATCTGACGGCCTTGTCAATGATTGCAAGTCGGCTCGAGATAGCGCAAGCCCAGCAGGAAACTCTCCTTGCCTATCAGCCCAAGGGCATCATCGAACGTCTTGATGCCAGCTGGCAAGGACCACTTAGTAACCTGGGTCAATTTGAGATTAAAGGCCGCGTGAGCCAACTTGAGCTGCTTGCCAGAACCGAGACGCTTGGTAAAGGCATTAAGCCAGCGCGCGTGCACTTGCTATCCCCGGGGATGCGAGGCGCGACCATTGACTTTGACCTGTCCCGATCGGCAGGGCGTGCCAGTCTGTTGATTCAGGACGGCCATCTGGAACTCCCGGGCTTGTTTGACGAGTCTGTCATTCCCTTGAATCAACTCTCATCCGATATCCGTTGGCAAAGTGATGACAAACGCATCGCTGTACAAATGCCTAATATCAAATTCAGCAATTCAGATACAGCGGGTGATGCACAGCTGAAATGGCAAAGTGCGGAGCCTCAGGGTGCCATGTCCAGCCTGGGTCAGCTGGATTTGCAGGGAACCCTGAGCCGGGGACAGGCGAACCGTATCCACAGGTACTTGCCGGTCGTTATGGATACCCCGATCCGTGATTACCTGCGGATGTCGCTGCTCCAGGGTGAAGTCAGTGCCGTCAAGTTCAAAGTCAAGGGCAACCTTGATGACCTTCCCTTCAAAGACGCTAAACAAGGTGAATTTCGAATTTCAGCCTCGGCTAAAAATCTGGCCTTCACCCCGGTCCCGCGGAGTCTAGACCCGGAATCAACGCTTCCATGGCCGATCCTGACCCAGGTCAGCGGAGATTTGCTGATTGACAGAAACAAGTTGCAGATCAAGGAAATCAGTGCCCGGATTGCAGGTGCGCCCGGACTACGCGTCACGCGTGCAGATGCCTCAATTGCCGATTTCATGCGTGATGCAACGGTGCGGGTTAACGCAGATGCACGTGGTCCGCTCTCTGAGATGGTTGCGACGGTGGTTAATGGCTCGCCTTTGGGGGGCCTGATTGGCAATGTCTTGGCAAAAACCACCGTCAGCGGTTCTGCCGACTATCAGTTCAGCCTGGCCGTTCCGATTGCAACTACGGAGAACACGACCGTACAGGGCAGGGTAGTCCTGACGAACAGTGATATTCAAGTGTCATCCGAAATTCCCCGTATGTCCAAAGCGCGAGGAACGCTTTTTTTCAATGAGAAGGGGTTTGCTGCCAGTGCCCTGCAGGCGCGCATGCTGGGGGGAGATATCCGCGCAGACGGCGGTACGATTCCTATCCCCGCCGTAAGTGGGGCCACTGTGTTGGCGCGCGCTCAGCCTTATCCAGCCCTGCATATTCAGGGTAATGTCACATCCGACGGTCTTAAACAGGCCACAGAGCTTGGCACTTTGGCCCGCTTGGCCCAGCATACCAGCGGGGGCACAAGCTATTCAGCCGTGGTCGGGCTCAAACACGGCGTGCCCGAGGTCATGTTGATGAGTAACCTCCAGGGGCTGGCGCTGAACTTCCCGGCGCCATTGAATAAAGTTGCAGATGAAGCGCTGCCACTTCGTTTGGAGACTATGGTGACCCGGGTGCCGCCCTTAACGGCCCCCGGGCAGACCCAGCGTGCGCTTCAAGATCAAATCAAGCTTGATCTCGGATTGTTGGCCAGCGTCATTTATGTGCGCGATGTCTCCCGTATCGAGCCCCGAGTGTTGCGCGGAAGCATTGCTTTGGGCTTGTCGCCAACTGAATCAGCGCCATCGCTTGCGCAAGGCGTCTCTGCAAATATCAACTTTGACAAAGTAGACCTTGATGCCTGGGCCTCATTGTTGTCTGAAGCAGATGGAAAAAGCACAAGTCAACTTCATTTGAGTCCGTATGTCCCGACCAGCTTGGCCATACGCGCCAAAGAGTTGACACTCAGCGGGCGAACGCTCAACCAGCTGGTTGTTGGAGGCTCTCGCGATGATCTGGTTTGGCGTGCGAATCTGGATGCCCGCGAGCTCAACGGCTATCTGGAGTTCAGGCAGCCGTCACCCAACAATGCCGGCCAACTCTTTGCCCGTCTGGCCAGGCTCTCGCTCGGTCAAACTTCTGAAAAAGATGTTGAGTCTTTTCTGGATGAACAGCCCACATCTATCCCTGCGCTTGACATCGTGGTGGACGATATGGAGCTGCGTGGCAAAAAAATGGGTCGCGTTGAAATCGAAGCTGTCAATCGGGGTCAGGATTCTTCGCCCCGGAACGCCGTTGTCCGCGAATGGCGTCTCAACAAGTTCAATGTCATCACCCCCGAAGCCGTATTTTCGGCTACCGGTAACTGGGCCTTTCTCAATGAGCGAGCTTCGTCAGCGCCAAAAGCCGCTTCCCGAGGCGTGAGTGACCGACGCAGGACGGTCATGAATTTCAAACTTGACATTGCCGATGCGGGTGAATTGCTGGCCCGTTTCGGCATGAAAGATGTCATTCGCAAGGGTAAGGGCAGGATGGAAGGGCAAATGGCCTGGCTAGGATCTCCGCTGGCCCTGGACTATCCCACGCTTGGCGGGTCTTTCTTGGTGAACGTTGAAAACGGACAGTTTCTGAAGGCCGATCCTGGCATTGCCAAGCTGTTCGGCGTTTTAAGTTTGCAGGCCTTGCCCCGAAGGCTATCGCTGGATTTTCGCGATGTTTTTAGCGAAGGATTCTCGTTTGACTTCGTCCGGGGTGATGTCGGCGTAGATCAGGGCATTGCAACGACCAACAACTTGCAGATGAAAGGGGTGAACGCGGCAGTACTGATGGAAGGGCGCGCCGACATCGCACGCGAAACTCAGAGCATCAAGGTGGTGGTGGTTCCCGAAATCAACGCCGGTACGGCCTCCCTGATTGCGACCTGGATCAATCCTACCGTAGGCCTAGGAACATTTTTAGCGCAACTGTTTTTGCGTCGACCGCTGATGGAGTCGGCTACCCAGGAGTTTTTAATAGATGGCAGCTGGACTGACCCGAAAGTGACCCGCTTAGACAGCAGGACGGATATCAAAGCTAATACAAAAGGAGAGGGCAAAAAATGAGAGTGGCAGCCATCCAGATGGTTTCTGGGGTTAGCCTGCAGGACAATCTCGAGACGGCATATGACTTGCTGACCCAGGCCGCCCGTGAAGGGGCAGAGTTGGCCGTTTTGCCCGAATACTTCTGCTTGTTGGGTCAACGCGATCAAGACAAGTTGGCCATCTGTGAACCATTTGGCAAGGGGCCGATTCAGACATTCTTGTCAGATTCGGCGCGGGCCCTGTGCCTGTGGCTTGTCGGAGGAACACTCCCGCTTTCAACCGGCCATCAACACGAACAACCCCCCCATCCTCTTGAGATCAATCGGGTTTTTAATTCGACACTGGTCTTTGCTCCAGAGGGTCAATGTGTTGCGCGTTACGACAAAATTCACCTGTTCCGTTATGACAATGGGCGTGAAAGTTACGATGAATCGCGGGTATTGATTCCGGGTTCGCAGCCTGTCACTTTTGAACTGCCTTCCAAAGATGGACATCGCTGGCGGGTAGGACTTAGTGTTTGCTACGACCTGCGTTTTCCAGAGCTCTACCGGGCCTATGCAAGTCAGGGTGTTGACCTGATTTTGGTTCCAAGTGCTTTCACCCACACCACAGGGCAGGCGCATTGGGAGTTGCTGTTGCGCAGCCGCGCGGTAGAAAACCTGAGTTATGTCATCGCTGCTGCCCAAGGCGGCCTGCATGAAAACGGGCGGCGCACGTGGGGGCATACTTTGCTGGCAGATCCTTGGGGGCGGGTTCTTTCTCAGCACGATGAAGGGCCTGCCGTTGTCAGTGGTGACATCGATGTTGCAATCGTTCAAGAATGCCGAGCTTCACTTCCCGCCCTGATGCATCGGGTGTTGTGAGCGCCGGCCAGCTTGGCTCTGAGCGGTTTGCGCCATTGTGGCGACGGCGGATCTTGTGGTCTTCACTCACCCTGTTGGTGATCGCGCTACTTGTCATTCTGATCTGGTTGGCGGGCCGGTACGAAAGCAGTCAGGTACAAAGCCAACTGGAGCGCGATACAGCACAAGCGGTGGGCGACATCCGCGTGGCGCTGACCCGCAATGTCCAGAGCTTTCAGGCGTTGCAGTTCAGCGAACCGACACCGGCTTCCTGGTCGATCGATGCCGCCGCTTTGCTGCGGGAGCACCGTGAACTGGTTCGCATGGAGTGGCGGGATGCGGGGCTGCAGATTCAGGCAAGTGCCGACACGCCATTTCGTTCACCGGTATTCGACCGGCTGGGCCGCGAAAGTGTTCTTGCAGAGGTGACTCAAGCCTGTACAAGTGCGCGCAGAGTCAGCGGGCCAGCCTATTCGAGCAGCTATTATGTCCCACTGACCAATGGCTTGGGGCTTGAAGTCATGGAGTTTTGCCTGCCCTGGGTGTCTGCGGGTAGGCAATCCGGATTTCTCGTGGCAACTTATGCCCTTCCCTATGTACTCGATGAGCTGTTGGGACAGAATCTCAAGCGCAACCAGCAGGTGTCTTTCACCGAAGGTGATGGAACCCGTTTGGCGGTTAGTGGTTCCAACGGTCGTAGCAGTCGTGTTTTTGTAACCCAGCAGTTGCTGGACCTGCCAGGTGCGACTTATGTCATTCGGATGGACAGCTGGCGTGGCGCACCGGAACTGTTTCCAAACGTTCTTACAGCACTGGTGACCGCCATGACGATCGCTATCGTCACCATTCTCTTTTTGTTGGGCCGTGATGTGCGGCGCAGACTTAAGGCCGAGAGCGATCTGGCCGATGCCCTGGCATTTCGCAAGGCCATGGAAGACTCATTGGTCACCGGCTTGCGCGCCCGTGACCTGGGAGGACGCATCACCTACGTCAACCCGGCTTTCTGCCAGATGGTCGGTTTCTCGGCAGAGGAATTGCTTGGCCAAAGCGTCAATGCACCTTATTGGCCACCCGAATTGGCTCAGGAGTATCAACAGCGCCAAGCCATCCGGTTGGCTGGAAACTCCCCACCCCGGGAGGGGTTCGAGTCGGTCTTCATGCACAAGGATGGTTCGCGCTTCCCGGTTCTCATCATTGAGGCGCCGCTGATCAATGCACAAGGTGAACAGACCGGCTGGATGAGCGCATTTCTCGATATTCGCGAACAGCGACGGGTTGAGGAGTTGTCCCGTGCCAGCACCGAGCGTCTGCAGGCCACAGCGAGGCTGGCTACGGTAGGTGAAATGGCTTCCCTGTTAAGCCACGAACTGAACCAGCCGCTGGCAGCCATTGCCAGCTATGCCACGGGGTCACTTAACTTGCTCCAAGACGCCGGCCACATCGACGCGCAACTTGCGCTCGCCCTTAAACGCATCAGTGAACAGGCAGAACGCGCAGGAAAGGTGATCAAGAGTGTTCATGATTTTGTACGCCGACGAGACCAGGCCCGCGAGGCCGTTTCGGCGCAGGCCCTGATGGATGCGGTTTTACCGTTGGTTAATTTACAGGCTCGTAAATTGTTGGTCGACGTCCGGATTCGAATCGAGCCTGGTTTGCCCAAGTTGCTTTGCGACCGAACCATGGTCGAGCAGGTGATGCTGAACCTGGCGCGCAACGGCATGCAGGCCATGGACAATGCGCAGATCCATCCACGTATTCTGGAGATTCTGGTTCGGTCGGCGCCAGCAGAACAATCGCGATGGATCGCGTTTTCAGTGACCGACCGGGGCAGGGGTATCCCACCGGAGGTCGCCAGCCAGTTGTTCACGCCCTTCTTCACGACCAAGACTGAGGGCATGGGTCTGGGGCTCAGCCTGTGTCGAACCGTTATCGAGCAGCATGGTGGGGTTCTGAACTTCACCTCGGATGCTCTGAACGGGACACAGTTTTCCTTTACCCTTCCTGCAACCGATGTCACTTAAGATGGTTGCATGGTGACCTTGACAAATGCCTGTATTTTTATTGTCGATGACGATGCCAGCGTGCGAGAGGCGCTGGCTTGGCTGCTGCGCTCGCGGCGGCATCAAAGCCAGGTTTATGAAAGTGCCGAAGCCTTCCTGGCCATGCTCGACGGTGGCTTTGATCCCCGCAACCCTTGCTGCCTTCTACTCGATGTCCGCATGCCCGGCATGAGCGGTTTGTCTTTGTTTGAGCGTCTGGTTGAGCGTGAGCTGCATCAGATCATGCCGGTTATTTTTTTAACGGGGCATGCGGATATACCGACAGCGGTAGATACCGTCAAACGCGGCGCGTTTGATTTTTGCGAAAAGCCTTTCTCTGACAACAACCTGGTTGATCGTGTCGAACAGGCCTTGGCACAGTCGGCAGACATTGTTGAGCAATTGCAACAAACCCGTGAACTTCAGCACCGCCTGGCAGAGCTTACCGAGCGTGAGCGTGCCGTGATGCACCTGGTTGTGGAAGGTCTGCCCAACAAGCGCATTGCGGACCTGCTGGATATCAGCGTAAGAACGGTGGAGGTTCACCGTGCCCGGGTATTTGAAAAGATGGACGTCAAGTCTGCGGTTGAACTTGCCAACCGTATGCACACACAGCGCAGCAACTAAGGCATGAAGGCATCAAGGCATGACAAAGCTTCAGGGTTTCCCGCGGGTCGGCGCTTGTTGGTCTGCCGGTTGGTTAGCTTGCGTGTCAGAAAGGACAGGGAGGGCGTGGTTTGAGTCTTTCTTGTCATCGGTGACTGTATCGATAGGCTCACCGTGGCGACGTCCGGAAAACATGGTCCACCAGACAATCAGAACCAGCAGCAGCAACGCGCCCAGCGCTTCAAGCAAAATCAGACCCATGAAACTCCTCCTCAATGGCGTGTGGACTTTACTC
>JBILKC010000161.1:0-6645 GCA_044376885.1 Hylemonella sp.
GCTGGCCACAGTGCAACTCAGCAGTCCCCACGGCAATCGCGCAGTGAGCCTGCAGGAACGTCAGGCCGAAATGTTGCGCGACAAAATCCGAATGCTGGAGCACCGCATCATGGACATGATCCGCAATGGCAATGACAACCAGGCCGTGTCAGACCGATTGCTGCGCTGGGCGCGCGATCTGTTTTTGTTGCTTGACGTGCAGGCCCTGCCTGACATGATTGCCCAGTCTATTGCGGAGCAGTTTTCTGTGCCACAAGTGGCCATCCGGGTCTGGGGCGTATCAGCCGGGTTTTCTGACACCGGATTTGCCCAAGGTGTCAGCGAAGACGCCCAGTTGTTTGCGTCGTCCCTGCCCGAACCTTTTTGCGGCGTGAACTCAGGCTTCGAGGCCGCCAACTGGCTGGCACAGCCCGAGCAGGCAATCTCACTGGCTCTGCTTCCTTTGCGCGCTGGCAAGGATGCCAAGACCGCGCCTGCTTTTGGCATGCTCGTGCTGGCCTCGCCCGACCCTCACCGTTTTGCGAGCACCATGGGCACAGAGTTTTTGGAGCGTATTGCCGATTTGGCCAGTGCTGCGCTGATGCGTTTGCGCTAAGCCAGGCGCTCACTTTTAGCCCATCACGGCTCCCAAGCCTGGCCGCCCTATTCATCCCTAACACGCAAATCCCGCCGCCCAAACCTTCTCTTATCGGACACCATCCAGCCTCAGGGCCTAACACCCGACTAAGCCAATTAAGCATGACTACAGGGGAACTTGTTGAGCGCTATCTGGAGCACACCCGGGTTGAAAAGCGGCTGGCGGATCGTACGGTAACGCTTTACATGCTGGACCTGCAAAAACTCGCCGCTTTGGCGAATCAAGCCGGGGTTGACCTGGTGGCCGTCGAGCACCACCACATCCGTCGCTGGGTCGCGCAGATGAACAGTGCCGGTCGCAGCGGGCGGGGCATCGCACTCATTTTGTCCGGCTGGCGCGGCTTTTATGCCTGGCTGTGTCGGCACGGGCAGCTTTCACGTAACCCGGTGGTGGGTGTGCGTTCCCCCAAAGCCGCCAAGCCTTTGCCCAAGGCCCTGAGTGTCGATGATTCAGTGCAATTGGCGAGTTTTCACAATCAAAGCGCTGACCCCTGGCTGGAAGCGCGTGACAGTGCCATGGTAGAGCTGCTCTACGGCAGCGGCCTGCGCGTTGCCGAACTCACTGGTCTGGACGTGGCTGCGAGCCCCGGGGCACGTGGCTGGATAGACCTGCAAGACGCGCAAGCCCATGTACTGGGCAAGGGGAGCAAACGCCGCTCCGTACCGGTGGGCTCCAAGTCCTTGGCTGCGCTTGGGTTGTGGCTGGCCGTGCGCGACTCGTTGCCGCGCGCCGCGTCAAGTCCCGCGTTGTTCATCGGTCGCTACGGTACCAGGCTGACTTCCCAATCCATTTGGCAGCGCCTCAAACAGCGCAGCCTGCAAGCCGGACTGGCAACCCCGGTACATCCGCATATGCTGCGACATTCCTTTGCCAGCCACGTGCTGCAATCCAGCAGTGATTTGCGCGCGGTCCAGGAGTTGCTGGGTCACGCCAACATCACCACCACACAGATCTATACCCGGCTTGATTTCCAGCATTTGGCCAAGGCCTACGATGCAGCTCACCCCCGGGCAAAACTGCCAGCGGCCCTGAAGCGGGATGCCAAAAAGGTGGACGCACAAGACGATGTCGTCCGTGATCCCGGTCAAAAGGACTGAGAACTGGCATCACAAATGCCCCCACAATCCGGGACATGAAAACACTTCGCTTGAAAGAAGGCAAAGAGCGCTCACTGCTGCGCCGCCACCCCTGGATTTTTGAGTCGGCCATTGCCCGGGGCGCCGCCGATGCGGGTGAAACCGTGCGGGTGGAGTCCAGTGGGGGCGAGTTTCTAGCCTGGGCGGCTTTCAGCCCGCTTTCAAAAATTCGCGCGCGGGTCTGGAGCTTTGACGCCTTGCAGCGTATTGATGCTTCATTTTTTATAGCAGCTTGCGCAAGCTCCATAAGCGCAAGAGATCGATTTGACATACAAAGCAATGGTATAAGGCTGGTGCATGGCGAGTCGGATGGCCTGCCTGGCCTGATCGTGGACCGCTATGGCGACACCCTGGTGGCGCAGTTTTTGTCTAGCGGCGTAGAACGCTGGAAAAACGTGATCGCTGATGCGCTGCTGGCTCAGACCGGGCTGACCCGTCTGTATGAGCGTTCCGATGCCAGTGCCCGTGCCCTGGAGGGTTTGCCAGATGTGAGCGGCTGGCTGCGCGGCGCACCTGGGGTGGAGGCAGGCTGGCAAAATCAAACGGCAAGGGATTTAGACAGCCGCTCGACCGAACTGGTGTTGCGCGAACACGATTGGTCGTTGGGGCTGGATATTGCCACAGGCCATAAAACCGGGTTTTATCTGGACCAGCGCGACAGCCGAAAAAAGTTTGCCGACTACGCTCGCCGACTTGACTTTGCTCGTGTGCTGAACTGCTTTTGCTACACCGGCGGCTTTACTGTGGCCGCCCTGAGCGGCATGCAGGCATCCGGTTTTGCCGGCGGGCGCGCGCACGTCACCTCCATTGATTCTTCTGGCAAGGCGTTGCTGCAGGCCCAAGCCAATGTGGCGCTTAACGGCTTTGACCTGGCGCGCACCACGTTTATGGATGCCGACGTGAATTCGACTTTGCGTCAATTTGACAAGGAGGGCCGAAGCTTTGACGCCATTGTTTTGGATCCACCCAAATTCGCACCCACTGTCGCACACGCTGAGCGCGCCGCGCGTGCCTACAAAGACATCAATCGACTGGCTTTCAAAATACTGGAGCCTGGCGGTGTGTTGTTTACTTATTCGTGTTCAGGTTGCATCAGCGTTGACCTGTTTCACAAAATCGTGGCGTCGGCAGGTTGCGATGCAGGGGTAGACGGCTTTATCACCGAGCGTTTGGGTGGAGCGCCTGACCATCCAATGACAATCAATTTTCCCGAAGGCGAATACCTCAAGGGGTTGGTGGTGATGCGAAAGCCTTAGTTCACCTCAGTGCGCCTTACTGCGCCTTGGTGCGTTCGTCATACACGCAGCGAAATCCTATGTATACCGCGTAAAAGCTGGCCGGTTTGAAGGCCTGTACATCAGCACGCATCTGTTGCGGCCCGTACCACCATGAGCCGCCCATGGTTCTGCGCTCGTCACCCTGTGCATCGGCCACCCACTCCCAGACGTTGGCACCCATGTCATACAGGCCATTGACGCCCGCGCGTGTTTGTCCGGCTGGCGCGGCGCGTGGCCAAGGGTCAGGGTCACTGGTGTTGGCGCCCTGAGGTGTGTCTCCGGTGGGCCACGGGTAGGTGCGCCAGCGTACCCACGGCGCAGGTGGCTCAGGTCGTTGCTCAGTGTAGGCTGCCCCGATCCACTCGGCGGCAGTGGGCAGTCGCCCTTGCGCCCATCGGCAATAGGCAGCTGCTTCTGCCTGCGTCAGATGAACAGCTGGTAAACGGTCACTGGCCGGCGGTACGCCATCGGGCTGCCGCCAGGTCCAGCCCGGCCGGCGCTGCCAGCCTGCCACATATTCAAAGCCCCCGCCTTCCCGCTCTGCCTGAGTCAGCACACGGTTGCTGGTTGCATAGACCGCAAATTGGGCAATCGTGACTTCGGTGCGGTCAATCTCAAGACGGTCAAGCTTGACGCGCTCTTGCGCTTGCAAGTGCCCGCTGCCAAACAGCGGGAGAAGGATCAGGATTTGCAGAATAGGTTGAATGTTCAAAAGCGGTTTGCACATCTTTTGCATGGGTGTAATTCAAAGATAACTGAAGAAAATCGGCTATCAGGCACATTGTGGCCGCATAGCCGTGATCCTGTCACGCTGGTGCCAAGTCGACCTGGCCCGAGACGCTTGCTGGGTGTCAGTTTGATAAAATGCAAGCCTTGCTCCCTGCGCGGGGTTTCTTTTTTCCCACACGGACACACAATTTATGGCCCTGATCCCCGCCACCATTCTCACCGGCTTTCTCGGCTCAGGCAAAACCACCCTGCTCAAGCGCGTACTCCAAGAGGCGCACGGCCAAAAAATTGCCGTGATCGAAAACGAATTCGGCGAGGAGAATATCGACAACGAGATTCTGGTGGCTGATACCAACGAGCAGATCATCCAGATGAGCAATGGCTGTGTTTGCTGCACCATCCGTGAGGATCTGCGCACCACGCTGCGCGATCTGGCCGAGAAAAAGCGCAAGGGCGAACTGGACTTTGAGCGCGTGGTCATCGAGACCACCGGGGTTGCTGATCCGGGCCCGGTGGCGCAGACCTTTTTCATGGATGACGAAATCGCCGAAAGCTACCTGCTGGACTCCATCCTGACCCTGGTGGACGCCAAACATGCGGCCGGACAATTGAACGACCGCCAGGAAGCACGCCGCCAAATCGGCTTTGCCGACCAGATTTTCATCAGCAAGGCCGATTTGGTCAGCCCGCAGGAACTCGATGCCCTGACCCACCGCATCAAGCACATGAACCCTCGCGCACCGCTAAGAGTTGTGCATTTTGGCGAGGTGGCCTTGTCGGAGGTGTTTGATTTGCGTGGATTTAACCTGAACGCCAAGCTGGACATTGACCCCGACTTTTTGAAGGACGAGGCGCAGCACAGTCATGATGACCATGACCATGCAGAGCACTGTGACCATCCGTCCCATCAAAATCCCGCCGATCATTCAAGTGGCCCCCACCATCACTATGATGATGACGTGAAAAGCTTTGTTTTTCGCTCAAACCGCGCATTTGACGCGGCCAAGTTGGAAGATTTTCTCGGTGCCATCGTCAATATTTACGGGCCGCGCATGTTGCGCTACAAGGGCGTACTGAACATGCAGGGAACGGACCGCAAAGTCATTTTTCAGGGCGTGCATCAACTGATGGGCAGTGATTTGGGGCCGCTTTGGGCTCCGGATGAACAGCGCAACAGCAAAATGGTCTTTATCGGGCTGGATTTACCGCGCGACATCTTTTTGCAAGGTCTGGAGCAAAGTCTGGTTTAAAACCGGTACACTCGCGCGCCAGCAGGCCGCAATTCCGGGCCGATTGTGTAGTCCGAATTTGCGAGGAGGCGACCAGTGAAATCCAAACCAGGGAAAGTGCCCGTGTCTTCAAAATCAAAAAAAATAGCTGTCAAGGTCAAAATCAGCGCGAAGCCCGTAGGGAAGCCGGACGCCAAGGCCAAAAGCACGGCCAAGCCCACTGCGGTCAAACCCGGTGCCAAGTCAACGGCCAAGCCGCTGGCAAAAGCCTTGCCAAAGGTGGCCGCCAAGCCCGTCGTCAAGTCCAAAGTCGTGGGAAAATCCAAGGTGGCAGCCAAGGCTCAGCCCACAGCAGCAGTTAAACCTGTAGCCAACGCCAAGCTTGCCAATCCCAAGTCAAACTCGGCGGTCAAGTCCGCTGAAAAGCAAAACAAGCCGGCTGTCAAGCCAAAACCAGCTGTTAAGACTCAACCGACCGTTAAGGTCACTGCTAAGAAAACTATCTCAAACTCCAATTCCGCGGTTCTTGCACCCGTCAAAACTGCAAAGTCTGCCAAGGCAGCACCCGTTTCAATACATGCAACGCCTGTTTCTGCTGCAGCCACTAAGGCAGCAGCGAAAACAGCGGTTGCCGTTGCCCTCGTGCCCGCGCAGAGCAGCCTGCCCACCCCACCCCGGTCCGGACGGCCATCGTCGCGCCTCGCGCAGCTCACCGTACCTTCGATGGCGCAATCGGTCGCGTCTACCGCTGCCAAAGCCAGTTATTCTCAAATCCAGACGACTCCCATGATGGTTCCCCCAACCCCTGTTGCGTTCAAAAAAGATCCCAAACTCGCCAACAACTGGAAGACCAAGGCGGCCGATCAACTCACCGATGCCGAGTTGCAGGCCATGCCTGAAGAAGAGTACATGAATGACAAACAGTTGGCCGCATTTCGCAGCAAGCTGATTCAGTTGAAAGCGGACATTCTGAGCAATGCGGGTGAAACTACCGAACATTTGCGTGAAGACACTTCGGTGGTACCTGATCCTGCAGACCGCGCCACTATTGAAGAAGAACACGCCCTGGAGCTGCGCACCCGTGACCGCGAGCGCAAGTTGCTGAAGAAGATTGAGCAATCCATAGATCGCATTGATGCGGGTGACTACGGCTATTGCGACGAAACCGGCGAAGCCATTGGCGTGGGCCGGCTGTTGGCACGCCCTACGGCTACCCTGTCCCTGGAGGCCCAGCAGCGGCGGGAGCTCAAACAAAAGATGTTCGGGGACTAACCTTTCCCTCCCCACCCTGTGTTCATGGTTAAGGACGCTACGCAATCGCAGCAGGGTGGCTTGAGCAGGCAAGCCCTCAGGGTAGTCATTGAACGCAGGCGTCAAAATGACCTTGTCCGCAA
Source organism: Hylemonella sp. (assembly GCA_044376885.1). GTDB lineage: Bacteria > Pseudomonadota > Gammaproteobacteria > Burkholderiales > Burkholderiaceae_C > JBEIGE01. The sequence continues at coordinate 6,403 of JBILKC010000161.1, forward strand.
GCAGGAATTCGATCAGTTACGCAAGATCCGCCGGTGCGAGATTCCTGCAAACACCAATCCTGCAGGTCGGCTGCTTTTAGGTCAGAGCCGGTCGTCTGCAAACCCTGACGAACGCAGCGAGACCCTCAAAAAGATTGACGAAATTGAGGCCCAGATGTCTCGCCAATGGTGGAAGGAAAAGCAATCCGGCATGGCGACGCCTATGCATTCCAGCATTGAGTTACCCGACTCTTCTGAAATATC
>JBILKC010000162.1:0-6625 GCA_044376885.1 Hylemonella sp.
AGCTCCCAGCGAAGCCCTGAATAAGAGAAGCCCGCCAAGTTTTCGCGTGACGGGCTTTGTCTGTGGGGGTTAACCGGGGCTTACTTACCCAACTTCAAAAAGTCATCCCCCTTGCCCAGCTCCAACATGCCCGCATTGGAATAAACCTGCAACTTGGCCCTCGTATCGGTAATGTCCAGATTACGCATGGTCAGTTGTCCAATCCGGTCCAGCGGCGAGAACGGCGCGTCTTCCACTTTCTCCATACTCAGGCGCTCGGGCGCGTAGGTCAGGTTGGGCGATTCGGTATTCAACAACGAGTAGTCATTCCCCCGGCGCAATTCCAATGTGACCGTGCCGGTGATGGCGCTGGCGATCCAGCGCTGCGCCGTCTCGCGCAGCATGATGGCCTGGCTGTCAAACCAGCGGCCCTGGTAAAGCAGGCGGCCCAGTTTGCGGCCGTTGTCACGGTATTGCTCGATGGTGTCTTCGTTGTGTATGCCGGTCACCAGTCGCTCGTAGGCAATGAACAGCAGGGCCAGGCCGGGTGCTTCGTAGATGCCGCGGCTTTTGGCTTCGATGATGCGGTTCTCAATCTGGTCGCTCATGCCCAGGCCGTGGCGGCCACCAATCTCGTTGGCCTTGAGGATCAGCGCCACCAGGTCGCTGTAGTGCACGCCGTTGAGCGCCACGGGGCGGCCTTCTTCAAAGGTGATGCTCACTTCTTCAGCCTTGATCACGCAGTCGTCGCGCCAGAAGGGCACGCCCATGATGGGGTTGACTATTCTGATGCCGCTGTTCAACAACTCCAGGTCTTTGGCCTCGTGCGTGGCACCCAGCATATTGCTGTCGGTGCTGTAGGCTTTTTCAGCACTCATCTTGTAGCCAAAGCCATGCGCCGTCATAAAGGCGCTCATCTCGGCACGGCCACCGAGTTCGTCAATAAACGCCTGGTCCAGCCAGGGCTTGTAGATTTTCAGGGCGGGGTTGGTCAGCAGGCCGTAGCGGTAAAAGCGCTCGATGTCATTGCCCTTGAAGGTGGAGCCGTCGCCCCAGATGTGCACATCGTCCTGCTTCATGGCACTCACCAGCATGGTGCCGGTGACGGCGCGGCCCAGCGGGGTGGTGTTGAAGTAGGTGGCACCCGCGGTGGTGATATGAAAAGCCCCCGCCTGCAGCGCGGCCAGACCTTCTGCCGCAAGTTGCGCACGGCAGTCCACCAGACGCGCTTTTTCTGCGCCGTATTCCAAGGCCTTGCGCGGAATCTCGTCGTAGTCGGCCTCGTCGGGCTGGCCCAGGTTGGCGGTGTAGGCGTAGGGCAGTGCGCCCTTGAGCTTCATCCAGTGCAGGGCTGCGCTGGTGTCCAGCCCCCCCGAGAAGGCGATGCCGACCTTCTGGCCGATGGGGGTGGTTTGCAGGATGGTATTGGACATGGTGGCCTTAGCTCTTTAAATTGTTGGGTCTATAGCTATGAAAATAGAAGCAAGACGAGGCTGGAGCAAGACTAGGCCCGAACAAGGGCGGGCAATTAACCGAAATGACAAATGTAGTGGTAGGGCTCGGTCACCCGGATCTGGAAGCTGGAGTGTCCGGGCACCTGAAATTTGTCACCCGCGCGTGAACTGATCCATTCCGTGCTGCCATCAAGCTTGAACTCGCACCAGCCGGCCACGCATTCCATGACTTCAGGCTCGCCGGTTTTGAAGGTCAGGGTGGCGGGCAGGATCACACCCACAGATTTTTTGCGGCCATCGGCCAGGGTGATTTGGTGGCTGACGCATTTGCCGTCAAAGTAAACGCTGGCTTGGGTGGTGACGGTGACGTCGCTGATGTGAGTGGTGGTCATGGTGTGTGGTCGAAGTCTGTACGCGATGAGCTTGTGCAGGTGATGTATTTAGGGCTTGCTTGTAAAGTGAGAGACCGCGATTTTAGGGCAGGTGGCTGTTGGCCCTTAGGGCGAAGCTCTCGGCTGAAAAACCCACCGTCAAGCGCTGATCGCCCCAGCGGACCACCGGGCGCTTGATGACGCTGGGGTGGGCCATCATCACGGCGCGTGCGCTTGGCGCGTCGATCACCCCGGCTTGGGTTTGCGCATCCAGTTTGCGCCAGGTGGTGCCTTTGCGGTTCAACAGGGCTTCCCAACCCAGGGATAGCAACCAGTCGTCCAGCGCCTGGGCGGGAACACCCTGCGTCTTGAAATCATGAAAAACGTAGTCCAGGCCTTGCAGGGTGAGCCATTGCCGGGCTTTTTTGACGGTATCGCAGTTGGAGATGCCGTACAGCGTGATGCAGGATGGTGAACTGGCCGGGGGTGTGGTCATGGGTATTTTTTGATGGGAGACAATATTGTCCTTCATGACCCTGCCTTCCACACCACCCTCATCCGCTGCGGTCTTTGTGCCGCCATCTGCCACCAGCCCGCTGTCCGATTGGCTGGCTTACTGCGAGCACCTGCACCCCAAGAACATCGACATGGGGCTGGACCGGGTTCAGCTGGTAGCCAAGCGCATGGGCATTGCCTTTGGTTGCCCGGTCATCACCGTGGCGGGCACCAACGGCAAGGGTTCGACCTGCGCCATGCTGGAATCCATTCTGGGCCAGGCCGGGTACCGCACCGGGGTTTACACCTCGCCGCATCTGGTGCATTTTGAAGAACGGCTCAGGTTGGCTGGCGAACCCGTCAATGCTTCTGATTTAGTAGCATCATTTGCAGCGGTGGAAAGGGCTAGAGCCGGAAATGACGCTATTTCCAATGGCGCTGCGGTTTCGCTGAGCTATTTTGAATTCACTACGCTGGCCATACTGGAGCAAATGATGCGTGCCGGGCTCGATGTGGCCATCCTCGAGGTGGGGCTGGGCGGGCGGCTGGACGCGGTGAACATCATCGAGCCGGACTGTTCGGTAATCACCAGCATTGACCTTGACCACATGGAATTTCTGGGCCCGGACCGCGAGAGCATAGGCCGCGAGAAGGCGGGCATCATGCGCACCGGCCATCCGGTGATCGTGAGCGACCCCATGCCGCCGCAAAGTGTGATCGACCACGCCAAGGCCATCGATGCTGATTTATGGCGTTTCGGCCACGATTTCAATTTCAGTGGCGACAAGCAACAGTGGGGCTGGGCAGGGCGGGGACGCCGCTACAGCGGTCTGGCCTACCCGGCGCTGCGCGGTGCGAACCAACTGGTTAATGCCGCCGGGGTGCTGGCGGCATTGACCGCCGTGCGTGAACAATTGCCGGTTACGGCCCAGGCCGTGCGCAACGGACTGGCTTTTGTTGAATTGCCCGGCCGCTTTCAGATTATTCCCGGCCAGCCCACCTTGGTGCTGGATGTGGCGCACAACCCGCATTCGGTGGCGGCCTTGACGGCCAATCTGGACGCCATGGGGTTTTTTCCGACCACCCATGCGGTTTTCGGTGCCATGGCCGACAAGGATCTGGACGCCATGCTGGGCAAGATCAACCCGCTGATTGACCGCTGGTATTTCAGCGCTCTGCCCATGGCCAGAGCGGCATCAGCACAGGCCTTGATGAGCCGCTGGCAGGCCTTGAATGTGCGCAAGACCGTTGTGTCTGCGGTCTATGACAATCCGGAATTGGCACTGCAAGCCGCCATCCAGGCGGCTGACCCCGCTGATAGAATCGTGGTCTTCGGATCGTTCCTCACTGTGGGGGGCGTTTTGAAAGATGGCCTACCCCGCCTGCAAGCCAAACATTTGAACTCCTGATTCACACCGCATGGCTTTTTTCAAGTTTCGCAAGGGAAGCGACGACGTGGCACCACCACCTTTCGTACCCGAGAGCATTGAGGCGATGCGCAAGCGCGCCAAGCAGCGTCTCATCGGTGCATTTGTGCTGGTCCTCATCGGCGTCATTGGTTTCCCCCTGCTGGTTGACAACCAGCCCCGACCCATTGCAGTGGATATTCCGATCAGCATCCCGGACCGCAACAAGGTTGCCCCCCTGCCTGCGCCGCCCGGAGTTGCGCCATCTGCAACACCTTCGGCACCTGCCACGCCTGCGACCCCTTCGCCGTCTTCGACTGCCAGCGCGGGAACGGGTAATGTGGTGCAAGAGACCAAGGGCCCAATTGTTCAAGCATCGCCCCCAACTTCGGCCCCATCTTCGCCGGCACCATCTTCCGCTCCGGCCCCTGTTGCTGCACCCTCAGTAGCCGCCCCCTCGGTTGTCAAAGACCAGGCCAAGCCCGCCACCGTCCCTCAGGAACCCAAGAAAGCAGAGCTTGACTCCGGGGCCAGGGCGCAAGCGCTGCTCGAAGGCAGCCCCTTGGTTCCTGGTCCTTCACCAGCCCCCAACCAGGCCGGCCTATCGTCCCCAGCTGCGCCCGTAGCAGCGCCCGGTGAGCGCTACATTGTTCAATTTGGTGCTTACGCGGATGCTGCCAAAGCACGCGAGTCGCGCCTCAAGGTTGAGGCCGCTGGCCTTAAAACCTACTCTCAGATGGTGGAGACCCCGGAAGGCAAGCGATACCGGGTTCGCGTGGGTCCCTATGTGACCAGGGTAGAGGCAGAAAAAGCCGCCGAGAAGATCAAAAAACTTGATTTCCAGGCTGCCATTTTGACCATCCCTTCCTGACCCTTTCTGACCCAAGCTTTATGGCGGTGTTGGACTGGATTTTTTTAGTGGTGTTGCTGGGCTCGCTGTTCTTGGGTGCCTGGCGCGGCCTGGTGTATGAGCTGTTGAGCTTGCTGAGCTGGATTGCAGCCTTTGTTGCTGCGCAATGGTTTGCCCCGCAGGTCGGCCTGCTTTTGCCGATGACGGGAGCCTCCGAGATGGTGCGTTATGCAGCGGGCTTTGTGGTGGTGTTTCTGGTGGTGGTCTTTGCGGTGAGTCTGGTCGCCTGGCTGGCCAAAAAGCTGTTGGATTCTGTGGGTCTGCGGCCGGCAGATCGCGCCTTGGGCTCGGTTTTTGGCATGTTGCGCGGTCTCATTTTTCTGTTGGCAGCAACCGTGGTGATTGAGATGACGCCGCTTAAAACCAGCACGTGGTGGCGCGAGTCCATCGGCGCGGGCATCACCAGTGCCGCCCTCAAGGGCTTAACACCCCTGCTGCCGCAAGAGTTTGGTAAATACTTACCCCAATCCTGAATGGAATAGACACATGTGTGGAATCGTTGGCGTTGTCAGCAAAGCTCCGGTGAACCAGCTGATCTATGACGCTTTGCTGTTGTTGCAGCATCGCGGTCAGGATGCAGCCGGTATCGTGACGCACATGGAGCGCAAGTTCTTCATGCACAAGGCCAAAGGCCTGGTCAAAGACGTGTTCAGAACCCGCAATATGCGCGCCCTGCCGGGCAACTGCGGTCTGGGCCAGGTGCGCTACCCCACGGCAGGCAACGCCTTCAGCGAGGAGGAGGCCCAGCCTTTCTACGTGAATGCGCCGTTTGGCATCGTGCTGGTCCACAACGGCAACTTGACCAATGCGCACGCCTTGAAGGCCGAGTTGTTTACCGATGACCACCGGCATATCAATACCGAGAGCGACTCCGAGGTGTTGCTCAATGTCCTGGCCCATGAGCTGGAAAAAACCACCCGGGGCGCAACGCTGCAGGTCCAAGATGTGTTTAATGCGGTGCGCAATGTGCATCGCCGCGTCAAGGGGTCGTATGCGGTGGTGGCGCTGATTGCCGGGCACGGCCTGCTGGCGTTCAGGGACCCTTTTGGCATTCGTCCCCTGTGCATGGGCCGCAACAAAGAGGCGGTGATGATTGCCAGCGAATCGGTGGCTCTGGAAGGCACGACGCACCAGTTTGATCGCAATATTGATCCGGGCGAAGCGGTGTTTGTGGATTTGCAGGGCCAGATCACGGCGCAGCAGTGCGCAGACGCACCCACACTCAACCCGTGTATTTTTGAGTATGTGTATCTGGCGCGACCGGACTCCATCATGGACGGCATATCGGTCAACCAGGCGCGTTTGAACTTGGGTGAAATGCTGGCCCAGCGGGTGGTCTCCAAGATCCCGCCTTCGGAGATTGATGTGGTCATTCCCATCCCCGAGTCCAGCCGGCCGGCGGCGACCCAGTTGGCCCAGTTGCTGGGCCTGCCCTACCGGGAAGGCTTCGTCAAAAACCGCTATGTGGGCCGCACCTTCATCATGCCGGGCCAGGCAGTGCGGAAAAAATCCGTGCGCCAGAAACTCAATGTGATCGACAGTGAGTTCAAAGGACGCAACGTGCTGCTGGTGGACGACTCCATTGTGCGCGGCACCACCAGCCAGGAGATCGTGCAGATGGCACGCGACGCCGGGGCACGCAAGGTCTATATGGCCAGCGCTGCGCCCCCGGTGCGTTTTCCCAATGTGTACGGCATTGACATGCCGACCTCCAGTGAGTTGGTGGCGCACGGCCGTACCCATGAGGAAATTCGCCAGATCATTGGTTGTGACGAGCTGATTTACCAGGACGTCGATGCCATGAAAACCGCCATCGGCTCACTGAACCCGGCCCTCGATGGCTTCGATGCTTCCTGCTTTGATGGTCTGTATGTCACCGGTGACATCAACCCGGATGAAATTTCCCGACTCAATTCGAATCGCGTTGGCGTGGAAGAGAATGACGAAGACACTTCGCGCCTGGCGCTGCCCAACCACCAACTGGACTAATGTCATGAGCAGCCAGACCAA
>JBILKC010000163.1:0-6621 GCA_044376885.1 Hylemonella sp.
GATATCCTTGGGCTCGATGAGTCCGGTCGAGTACCGGCAAAGCCTTGGAATTTGCGTTTAACCAGTCCAAGTTTTACGCCGCACCCCCACATGTCAATTTTCGGTCGGCAGTAACAAGCAAAGCTCTTGGTGTGCTGGATCGGCTGGATGCAGCTGATGCCGCTTCAAATAAACAATAAATGGGCCCAAAGCCCCCGTGAAATAAGCGAAAGCTGCTGCTAAAAACGTAGCGACTTGCGCTTTCTCTCGACCGGCTCAGGGCGAATGGACGGTTACGCCCCCGCCTTCACCTTCAAGCGCCAGGCGTGCAACAGCGGCTCGGTGTAGCCACTGGGTTGCTCCAGTCCTTTGAACACCAGATCCGTGGCGGCCATGTAGGCTGCGGAGGTACTGAAGTTGCCAGCCATCTTTTTGTAGAGCGGGTCACTGGCGTTTTGTTGGTCCACCACCCCAGCCATGCGCTGGAAGGTCTCGGTGATCTGCTCCGTGGTGACAACACCATGGTGCAGCCAGTTGGCCATGTGCTGGCTGCTGATGCGCAGCGTGGCGCGGTCTTCCATCAGGCCCACGTTGTGGATGTCGGGCACCTTGGAGCAGCCCACGCCCTGGTCCACCCAGCGCACCACGTAGCCCAAAATGCCTTGGGCGTTGTTGTCCAGTTCCTGCTGTTTTTCTGCCGCTGTCCAGTTCGGGCTGGTGGTAGTGCAGGGCGTGCAGGGTGGCGCCGGTGGGGCTGGGTACCCAGGCGGTGTTGGCACCGGCCTTGGGGTGGCCAATCGAAATCAAGGGTCGTATTGCCCTCTAGCCCATGTATTTCCTAGGCTGATAGCTATTAAAACTGTAGTTTCTATTTATAGCCTGTTACTGCCTTGCCGTGCGCACATTCCCCGGCAGCGTCTGCGGGTAGCTGGTGCGAAAGGGGTTGATGTCCAGACCGCCGCGACGGGTGTAGCGGGCATAGACGGCCAGTTTGTGCGGCTGGCAGCGCTGGGTGATGTCCATGAACATCCGCTCCACGCAGTCTTCATGAAAACCGTTGTGCTGGCGAAAGCTGACGATGTAGCGCAGCAACCCGGCTTGGTCGATTTGCGGATCAAAGTAGCTGATCTGCACGGTGCCCCAGTCGGGCTGGCCGGTCACGGGGCAGTTGCTGCGTAACAAGTTGCTGGTGAGCACCTCAGACACGGGGGCTTCGTCCGTGACGGCGCTCAAGAATTCAGGTGCCGGGGTGTAGCGGTCGCAGTCCAGGTTCAAGCCGTCCAGTTCAAACAACCGCTCGCGGTCAAACGCCTCCACGTCCACCAATTTCACACCCACATTGGACTGCACGGGCACGCCACGCCAAGCGGCTTAGGTCAAGTCCGCACGCACGCGGGCAAGAATTTGCGCAGCGTCGTTAAAACGGGTGTTGTTGAACAAACGCGGTCCACAGGTCCGCACCAAGAAACGGCAGTTTATCGCCTAACCCCAAGGCTTGGCGCTGCGGCGCACGCGCCAGTGGGAACAGCAGACGGGCGTCATACCGGTCTGAGTAGACCGTGGATTTGCCAAGTTGGGAATCATCAGGTGTGTTCATGCGTTCTTTGAATGGATGGGGGCGGTCACTATACAAACGAACCGACGGCCGACGGACCGTGGGCTCGTATTTCACGGTAGCACTTTGCCGCACCCACAATCACTTCTGCGGGTCTGTGCAGCTTTTCAGCACGACCACCATGCCGGTGCCACCGACATCATTGATTTGAGCACGCAAACTTCCGCCCATGGCTTGCAGCAAGCTGCGCACCACGCGCAAGCCAATGCCGGCACCGCGTCCAATGTAGTCCACCGTCTCATGGTCGTTAACAATTCCGCTGCCCGAGTCGTCGATCAGAATGTGGGCGTATTCGCCTTGAAGCGTGGCGCTCAAACTCACCAACCCCCCTTCGGGGGTGTGGCGTACGGCATTGGTCAATAGATTTGCCAACACCTGGCGCAGCCAACGGGGGTCCGACTGCACACTTAGCGCGCCAGCACAGTCTTCCAGCCGCAGCAACACACCTTGACGCCATGCCGGGGCATGGAAACGGGTATGCATCTCGGTCAACACCTCTGGCAAAGAAACAGCCCCCAAGTTGAGATTGGCAGTGATGGACGAGATGCGAGACAAATCAATGAGGTCGCTGAGCAACCAGTGCAAGTCCTCAACCTGTCGCATGATGACATCGGCACTTCTGCCGTGGTCAAGTTCCCGGCCCATACGCTCCGCGTGACCCCGAATCACGGTCAACGGCGTTCGTAACTCATGCGATATCTCGGCGATAAAACTGCGTTGGTCCTCGTTCACTTGCGCAAGCTCGCGCACGCTGGCACTTAACCGTTGCTGTAACAGGTTCGCCGCATCGGCCAGTTGCGCCAGCTCCAACGGTGGCTCTACAGGCACATGAACGGGGTGGGTCTGATCGGCGGCAAAGCGCGTCAGCGCGTCGGCCAACCGCTCCAGTGGCAACGCCAGACGCGCTGCACTGCTTGCGGCAAAACGGTTCCGAAAGAACCACAAGAACAAGGCCACAAATCCGCCCGTCAACACAACGATGGCGCCAAACAAGAGCGACACCGTTTGCGCCAAACCTATCGCCGACAGCTCAAACGCTGGTGCCTGAAGCACCAGCCGCTGCCCACCCCGCAGGTCCAACAGCATGGCATTCCAGTTGCCCCGCGCACCCTCTGGATGCGCCGCAATCGGCCGCCAACTTTGCGCACCCAGGGGCACCAACCAATCGCCCGGCGCAGGCCCCACAGGTTTCAAACTGATCGGATCAATCCGCTGGCCCTCCTTCACCAGTTGCACCAACACATGGAGTGGCAGAACCTGTCCATCGGTCAATCGCACCTGCGCAAGCCCTTCAGGCTGTTGGTCCAAGCCGTGGCGGACCAGCCAACGCGCCAGCTGAGGCCACTGCTCTGGCTGCGCATGAACCAGCACCGGAAAAAGCTCTTCGGGCTGAATCGCATCCAAAGAATTTTGTTTGCTCCAACGCAAACTCAGGTACTGGAGCATCACTGCCAACGCGACCGCCACGCCAAACGCCAAAGCCAAGGCCAACACGGGCCGCAACTGGGCGCGCAGGATTTCGTCCCGAAAACGCGGCATCGCGCGGTGTTGACGCCTCACCATCACGCCTGCCCTGTGCGCAAACGGTACCCGAGCCCACGCACTGTTTCCAACGCACGCGCCACCCCGCTTTCGCGACCCAAGCGCTCGCGCAGTCGCAGCACGCAGGCGTCCACAGCACGGTCCTCAACGCTGTAGTCGCGCCCCCAAACCTGCTCAAGCAACCACTCGCGCGTGAGCACCCGCCCCGGACTGCGCATCAACAAGGTCAACAACGTCAGCTCGCGCAGCGACAAGGTACAGCTTTTCCCACCCACCCACACCAGAGCTGCATCGGGATCGAGTTCACAGTCCAAAAAACGCAGCATTCGCCGCCCGTTGGCCGACGCGACCGTCGGGGCACTGGGCGCCACAGGCGCATGCCCCCGCGTGTAGCGGCGCAGCAGTGCCGCTACACGCGCACTTAACTCTCGAAGACTGAAGGGTTTGACAATGTAGTCATCAGCGCCCAGCTCCAGTCCGGCCACGCGGTCGGCCTCTGCATCGCGCGCGGTCAACAAAAGAATCGGTTTATCGAACCCTGAATGCCTCAAGCGGCGCAGCAGCTCCAGACCGTTCAAACCTGGCAGCATCACATCCAGGATCAGTAAGTCGGGGCGACGTTGTTCCAACAAAGCCAGTCCAGCGACACCGTCTGAGGCCGTCGCCACCTCAAACGCCAGATCTCGCAACTCACCCGCGACAAGGTGAGAAACCTCCGCAGAATCCTCAATAAGAACGATGTAGGCCATAGTGCCAAGATTATGACGAGCCCCACCGCAAAGCACACCCTCTGCGTCACAGAACAAAAACACAAGCAAAACACAGACACAACAAACCACATCAAAACCCAACATGACCCCAGAACAATGACGGCTTCGAAACCGCTTCTTCACAAACAGGAGTTCACATGCGTCAAAAACTAAGGTTGTTAACCACCTTGGGTTTGGTTTGCTCGTTCGCAGCATGCGCAAGCTACACCGCTGGCAGCGTTCCCCCGGACGCCCGCCCTTTGGAAGCTGCACCACTCCAAGCCTTGCTGGACAACACCCATCGCAGCGGGTTGTGGTTTAACGACGGCTACTCGGGAGGATTGAGTTACAGCTTTGCTCCCGCAGGCAAGCTGGAGGTGCGTAGCCGCTACGTCACATCGAAGGTCGTCACCGGTCGCTGGCGCATCCAAACCACGCCCACCCGTCTGTGCACCCAAATTGAAAACGACCAAGAAAACTGCCATGTCATTTACCAACTGCCGGGCGATCGGATTTACGTGGATGCGCCCAATTTGTCGATGCAAGCCAACACCTTTGTGGTGGGCCCTCGGTAAGCCTCTTCACTCATTTATTCATTCTTTTTGTAACTTGGAGTTCACATGCTTTCTTCATTGCGCGCACTGCCTTGCCTTGCAATTTTTATCAGCTCAGCAGCCTGGGCTGACCCTCAATCAACCACCAAAAATCTCTATGTCGGCCTGACAGCAGGGTATAGCGCCGTCTCGGTACGGGATGCAAAATTGGCCGATGATCAACCATCACTGAGCGCAAGCAGCGTGGGCATTTTGGTTGGCATGCCACTTGACACAGCCTGGCCATTGGCGATTGAGTTCGGTCACCAGCGAATCGCCAAACAATCCATTCGGTACAGCACGGGCGGCACCATCACCGATCTGCCCACACAGGGTCACGCAACCTACCTGGCGCTGAAGGCCGACTTACCGCTGAGCGAGCGCTGGGCATTGTTCGCTCGCGCTGGCGTCAGTAGAAATCAAGCTGAAGGAGAAACACCCGCCGGACAGCCACAACTGGCGGTCAGTGGTTCAGCCACCGACGCACTGTTTGGAGCTGGCATTCAATGGCGCGTCATGCCAGAGCTGACCCTGCGTGCGGAGTTCACCAGCTTTGGGAAAGCGTCCGCTGGTACACGCGCTGATGGCGCGTCATTGGGTGTGATGTGGCACTTCTGATGCGACGGTTACGGGCCGCAATCTTGCGTCGCCCCAATACGGACTAAACCAGCCCGACTTTCATAAGCAGGCTCACGTTGCTCAGCTGCGCCCGTTGGCTTGGAAACTTGGTCAGAAGGTGCCACTGCCTATGGGGGCGGTGGGTCAATATGCTTGCACTCTGTCAATCTTGATACCCGACACTGCGGCGAAACACCAAACGTGTCGGCTCTGAGGCGGCGGCGTCAAAGGCGTAGCCCTCACTGTGAAACCCGGCCAGTTGCTCGGGCAATGCGAGCTGTTGGGTAATTGCGTAACGCGCCATCAACCCGCGCGCGCGTTTGGCATGAAAGCTGATGACTTTGTACTTGCCGCTCTTACGGATAGGAAAATCAACCGCGTGGGGTCAAGTATGGCGGGTATTTTGGGCGATCGGACCCCGTTGAAATCTGTTGGTTGAGCGCTTACAGCGGCCGAGAAGCGAGGATGCCCCGAGCGAGTCGGCTGTACAGCCGCCGCGCACAGGGTCTCCCCCAGCAGCCCATGGGATGTGCCGTTTTCCTTGGTCACCAATTGATGCGCTGATCGACCTCGTATTGCGGTGCGGGTTGCGCGACCAAATCCAAACCTGGCCCGATTTGCATCTCTTCACCTGGCGCATCACCACAGTCATCCCAAAGCGGCGGCCCGGAATCTGCCCCGATGTGGTCCAGGATGTGCCGGATATCGGCGCTGTGCGTAATGAAGGCGATGATGCGCATCTGCCCACCACAGATGGGGCACAAGAGCGGGAACACCTCGTAGATGCGGGCAATCAGCACCGCCCACAGGTCGTGCGCTGGCCGCGGACGGTGCAGGTGCGAGCCGGTGGTCGCGGTTACCAAACGCGCATCAACGAGACCCTTCGCGAAGCCATGCGTGGTGTGCAATTGGCGGATTTGGTGCGCAACGTGATCCATGAAGAACTGCACACGTCATAAGTAAAAAGCCCGAACCGTTGCCAGTTCGGGCTTTGTAAGGGGGGCTAGATGGTATGGGTTTATTTCCGTGCCGGCGGCACATCCGTGCAACTGCCGTGTGCAACCTCCGCTGCCATGCCGATGCTCTCACCCAAAGTGGGATGCGGGTGAATCGTTCTGCCAATATCCACTGCGTCCGCACCCATCTCGATGGCCAATGCAATCTCACCAATCATGTCGCCCGCATGGGTGCCCACCATGCCACCGCCCAGGATCTTGCCATGGCCGTGGGCTTCCGGGGAATCATCAAACAGCAGCTTGATAACACCTTCGTCGCGACCATTGGCAATGGCGCGGCCAGATGCGGTCCAGGGGAATAAGCCCTTCTTGACCTTGATGCCTTGCGCTTTGGCCTGGTCTTCGGTCAGGCCGACCCAGGCCACTTCGGGGTCGGTGTAAGCCACCGATGGAATGACGCGGGCATTGAAGGCTGAAGCAGCCAGCTCTTTATTGCCCTGCAGTTCACCGGCAATCACCTCAGCCGCCACATGCGCCTCATGCACCGCCTTGTGCGCCAGCATGGGCTG